>NZ_JAAHGT010000046.1 GCF_010672385.1 Okeania sp. SIO2F4 | reverse complement strand
TAGTAGCGATAGTGGCAGCAGTAACGAACAAAGTATTTTTTACCATGACTTTAGATAGCACCTCATAAAATTTGCTTGATGTGCTTATATCTTATTTTGATGTTGTGGGAAATTGCAAGACAAAAAACAATTTTTTCTCACATCTTCATCAAATCTTCATCAAACTTCTATCAAATCTTCATCAAATCTTCATAAAAGTCTCCGAAAGAGCACTTATATTATAATATTGTTAAACTTTTATTATAATTTTGTTAACCTTTAGAGACTTCTAAAAAATCAAATATATGGCACTATGCAAATAGGGAGCATAAATTTATAAAGACTCAAACTCAGTCAGGGATTACTTCTGACTTCTAACTTCTTGCTTCTGTACGGGTGATTTCCTACGGAATGCTCCGTAAACGCAAATCAACCCTACTGACTTCTGACTTGCGGGTAGCGCCATACAAGCAAAGCCAGTAATTCGGGGTAAATTTCTCAAGATCCAACAAGTCCCACATCAAGCGGAATCTCATACCGTTTCACGGAAGTTAAAAGTCAACCCCCTCATCCCCCTAGGGGGAACTCAAAAGTCATGTATTAAATTTTATAGGCTTAAAACTTTGACACTACAGTAATTTTAGGAAATTATTTCACAACATCTTATATGTGAAACTATTTGTGACAGATTTCAAGTAAAATACTATAACTTTATAGGCTATTTTGAGTATGAATTAGCCTTAGTTTTCATAAGTTGAAAAATATTGTAAAAACCATTAGCACGGGAAGGAGTCAAGCTTGCTTTTAAGCCTGTTTCTTGAATAAAATCTGGAGTTATTTGAGCAATTTCTTGAGGTGTTAATCCATTCAAACCATCAATTAATAGAGCAACTAAACCTTTAACTAATTGAGCATCAGAATCTCCTTGATAACAAACTTTTCCATCATCTAAGTTAGCAGTAATATATACCTGAGATTGACAACCATAAACTTTATTTTCTGGTATCTTTTCAGCTTCGGGAAAATCAGGTAACTTTTTGGCATACCAAAGTAGTTGTTCATAGCGCAATTTATTAGAAGATGCCCGTTGAAATTTTTTAACAATACGTTCTAATGACGATGGTAAAGACATAGATAACAATCAAAAAAAGATAATTTGTCAACTAAAAACTTAATGATAACATACTTTAGATATGTAGCAAATAGAGAAAACTATTGTTGAAAATATTAAATAAATATTGAATAATAAATAGCATTTATTTTAGATAAAATATCTTTGTTGATGAATGCCGAAATTAATCTGACCTTTAGAACCAGAACTTATTACTCACATTCCGTAGGTCAAATTGTAATATTAAAAGTAGTATAAATATCGGTGACTTGCTAGGTATGTATATAGTATAAATTATCTTCATTAACCTTTCTCATGGGTTAAATTATCCGGAAAATATTCACCATAAATACTTAATTAGGGTTTGCTGAAAAAGTCTTTTGGTAAAGCTAGGAGTCAGGATAAATGGGAATTATAGAGGAGGTAGTCGCAAAAATTGCCCCTTGGTTTTTCTAAACTTGAGAGACCAAAATGCTAACTTTTTGGTCTCTCAAGCTCAAAAAGTTGCACTTTTTTCGCTTATTTAGGGCCTGAAATGAGGAAAAAACCCGATCGCCCATCTTTGTCCTCCATCAGCTACAATAGTTAAAGAAACTTAACAGTAATATCTGTAATATAAACTTCTTATGTCTCTTCCTATTCGCAACGTAGCCATCATCGCCCACGTTGACCATGGCAAAACTACCCTAGTTGACTCGCTGCTCAAACAATCTGGTATCTTCCGCGAAGGGGAAGAAGTTCCTGATTGTGTCATGGACTCCAACGACCTAGAACGGGAACGTGGAATTACAATCCTATCTAAAAATACCGCCGTCAAATATAGAGATACTCTGATAAATATCGTTGATACTCCTGGTCACGCTGACTTTGGTGGAGAAGTAGAACGAGTCCTCGGTATGGTGGACGGTTGTTTACTAATTGTGGATGCCAATGAAGGCCCAATGCCACAAACTCGCTTTGTCCTCAAAAAAGCTCTAGAAAAAGGTTTAAGGCCCATTGTTATCGTCAACAAAATCGACCGTCCCCGAGCTAACCCCCACACTGCTGTTGATAAAGTTCTCGACTTATTTATCGAACTGGGTGCAGATGATGACCAATGCGACTTTCCTTATCTATTTGCATCTGGTTTAGCAGGTTACGCAAAAAAAGACCTAGAAACAGAGTCAAAAGATATGCAGTGTTTATTCGATGCCATCTTAGACCATGTTCCCCCACCAGTGGGAGACCCTGAAAAACCTCTACAGTTACAAGTGACAACTCTCGACTATTCAGAATATTTGGGCAGAATAGTAGTAGGTCGTATCCACAACGGTGTGATTAAATCTGGGCAACAAGCTGCTATCGTGAAAGAAGATGGTACAGTTGTTAAATCAAAAATCTCAAAATTAATGGGATTTGAAGGTTTGGCACGCATTGATATTGAAGAAGCTGCTGCTGGTAATCTTGTGGCAGTTGCTGGTTTTAGTGATGCTAATATTGGTGAAACTATTACCTGTCCTAACGAACCTCAAGCACTACCTTTAATTAAAGTAGACGAACCTACTCTACAAATGACTTTCTCTGTAAATGACTCTCCATTTGCAGGCAAAGAAGGAAAATTTGTAACTTCTCGACAAGTGCGCGATCGCCTGATGCGAGAGTTAGAAACTAATGTTGCTTTACGAGTAGAAGAAACTGACTCTCCAGAGAAATTCTCTGTTTCTGGTCGTGGGGAATTGCATTTAGGTATTTTGATTGAAACCATGCGTCGAGAAGGTTATGAGTTTCAGGTGGCTCAACCTCAAGTTATTTACCGGGAAGTCAGCGGTCAACCATGCGAACCATTTGAACTTTTAGTAATGGATGTTCCTGAAGATGCGGTCGGTGGTTGCATCGAAAGAATAGGTCAGCGCAAAGGTGAAATGCAGAATATGCAGGTTGGTACAAATGGTCGGACTCAGTTAGATTTTTCTATTCCTGCTCGTGGTTTGATAGGTTTCCGGGGTGAATTTATGCGTCTTACCCGTGGGGAAGGTATTATGAACCACAGTTTCTTAGATTATCGTCCGTTAGTTGGTGAAATTGAAGCTCGACGCAATGGGGTAATTATTGTATTTGAAGAAGGTGTGGCAACTTTTTATGCTTTGAAAAATGCTGAAGACCGTGGAGTATTTTTTATTACCCCTGGTACAAAAGTTTATAAAGGTATGATTGTCGGAGAGCATAACCGCCCTCAAGATTTGGATTTGAATGTTTGCAAAAGTAAGCAGTTGACTAACCATCGATCTGCAACTGGGGATGAATTGGTACAGTTGCAAGCGCCTGTAGATATGAGTTTAGAGCGGGCGTTGGAATATATCGGACCAGATGAATTGGTGGAAATTACGCCGGAGTCAGTTCGGTTGCGGAAGATGAGTAAGAAATTGGTGAAACGTTAAACCAGTCATCAGTATCAGCAAAATTTGTAGGGTGCGTTAGACGGCTTAAATTTAGACTGTGAAAGGTATTTAGGAATCCGTCGTAACGCACCATTGAATATGTGTCGCTACTGCAACTTTGAGTCAATTCGCTTGGGTAAAATGAGTAAGAAATTGGTAAAACAGTAAATACAGTAAATACAGTTATCAGTTATCAGCATCCTGGTTGAGTTTGAGGATGAGATACTTGCTTGACGGCCACAATTGACACAAATGTGGTTTTGCTTCCCACGTCTTTTACCATTAGATCCGAATATGTTTGGACTGGCATTCTGGACATTTCATACTTTCTTCCCTCTATATTCCCTCTTTCGACAACTATCATTCATCCCACAAATATGCAACGCCAAATGTCGCGATCGCTCTCTCTGAAAGTTACAGAAGAGAGCTACTTTTTGCTATCTAGCTATCCAGTCAGGTCTCAGATTTTTCGCCCCTCGCAAATAGGTGTGCACAATTTTTTGGGCGTGAGTTTCCGACATATTCACATGAATCAAGAATCTGATACAACGTTCTAAACTACCCTCAACGTGCATTTGCTGCACATCTAATAAAGGTACATTATTCCAGTGAGGACGTTGGCGGGCGATCGCTGCTGGAAAAATAGCATCTAAGTCGCGAGTCACAGAGAAAGTTGTACTAATAATTTGCTCTGGATTTATCTGATTATAGGTTTCTAGTTCATCTAGCAGTTCTGTCACTGCCTCTCGAATTGCCTCTATTGAATTTTCTGAGACTGTAGTTGCTCCACGAATTGCTTGAACTCGCCACCCCACGCCAAAATCCTCCCGATCGACAGTTTTGTACTTAAATTTAAGGTTGATACAGCCACAAAGGTAAACCACTGGTAGAGACTTCAAATTCTACCCAGCTTTGAGCAGCCGATAATTTTGATGATACCTGATTATTGCCCAAAACTCGATTTAATAAAGATTTTGGTTTTTCTAAAGTACAACTCTCGGTCTTATCTGGGTCTAGGTCCACTAGCTTACAAGCCCATTTTCTCGCATCTTCCTCAGTACCTAAACGATCTACCACACCTAGCTCTAATGCTTGTTGTCCAGTAAAGATACGACCATCTGCAAAACTTCTCACAGTTTCTACAGCTAAATTTCGTGCTTCGGCTACCGTTTGGACAAACTGCTGATAACTAATATCTATTAAATCTTGAAGAATTTGCTTTTCTGGATCGGTCATTTCTCGATCAAAGGCTAATATATCCTTATACGGCCCAGATTTTACTACTTTAAAGGAAACTCCTACTCTTTCCAAAAGACGTTCTATATTGTTGCCTCGCAAAATTACCCCAATACTACCAGTAATCGTCCCAGGATTGGACATAATATTTTGGGCACCCATGCCAATATAAACACCACCGGAGGCTGAAATATTGCCGAAGCTAGCGACAATTTTGACTTTCTCTTGCAACCTTTTCAGAGCACTGTAGATTTCTTGAGAGTCAGCTACAGTACCTCCAGGACTATCTATCCTAAGTAACAGAGCGGGAAATTTTCTTTCTTCTACTGTTTTGAGTGCTTCTAATACTCGTTTCCGGGTGTCGCTGGCAATGACACCATTAATTTCTATTCGGGCAATTTGTTTACGATATCGGGGCTTAAATGGCCAAATCATGCTGTTTCTATTTCAGTTATCAGTTATCAGTTAACAGTTATCAGTACCAAGCGCTGAAACCAGAGGGTTGAAATACTGAATTTGATTTTTTTATCACTTTAAAAGGGGTGAGACCTCATTTCTTGGTCAAAATATAAAAGTAATAGACTTTTTAGCACTTAACATATTAAAGTCAGATTGTCAACTAAAATAATATTGATGAATATTTTGACATTTTACTATATTTTACTTTATGATTTACCAAATTTATAATGATACACATTTTTGTCAAAAAATGTTACAATGTGTAAAAAAAATTTAACTAATTTAGTATAGTACCAATCTATAAATTTATGCAGCTAAAACTGACTAACTCAAAACTCCCCTTTGCACCACTGTTACTTATTGCTCCCTTTTTCTTCTGGGGAACTGCAATGGTAGCAATGAAAGGTGTTATTCCTCAGACAACACCATTTTTTATCGCAGCAATGCGTATATTGCCAGCAGGTATATTATTGTTACTGGTAGGAATGATTCAGGGAAGACCTCAACCACAACGTAAATTAGCTTGGTTGTGGATTTTATTATTTGCCTTAGTAGATGGTGCTTTGTTTCAGGGGTTTTTGGCTCAAGGGTTAGTCAGAACAGGTGCAGGTTTGGGGTCGGTGATGATTGACTCCCAACCTCTAGCAGTAGCTATTTTATCATTGTGGCTATTTCAAGAGAGAATTAGATTTTGGGGTTGGCTAGGATTAGGTATTGGTGTTATTGGTATTAGTTTAATTGGTTTACCTGATGAATGGATCGGGAGTTTGCTGCATCCAGAAACAATAGAAGTATCTCTGGGAATAGATGCACTGTTTCAAAGTGGAGAATGGTTAAT
Organism: Okeania sp. SIO2F4; assembly: GCF_010672385.1. Lineage (GTDB taxonomy): Bacteria > Cyanobacteriota > Cyanobacteriia > Cyanobacteriales > Microcoleaceae > Trichodesmium. The sequence continues at coordinate 16,809 of NZ_JAAHGT010000046.1, read as the reverse complement.
GTTATTAGCATCTCTGTCTATGGCAGTCGGAACAGTATTAGTGCGTTGGGTTTGCAAATATAATGACCCAGTTATGGCAACTGGTTGGCATTTAATTTTAGGTGGTGTTCCATTACTTGCTCTTTCCGCAGGGTTTGAGTCTCAACAGTGGATTAATATCGATCAATATGGTTGGATAGCTATGGGTTATGCAGCTATTTTCGGCAGCGCGATCGCCTATGGTTTATTCTTTTATTTTGCTTCTTCTGGAAATCTTACGAGTTTAAGTGCTTTAACTTTTCTAACTCCGATTTTTGCTTTGTTGTTTGGCAATTTCTTTTTAGGGGAAGTTTTGAGTTCCCTACAGTCAGTAGGAGTAGGTTTAACTTTAGTTAGTATTTATCTGATTAATCAACGGGATGTATTAGCTCAGAAGCTGAAATTTAGCAGTTCAAAACAAGAAACTGTTTCCAATACCACTACAGGCAAATTATTGAAACAGTCTCAACAGCAACCAGTTGAAGTGAAGGTGCAAGTTGGAGTTAAAATATCAGATTCAATAATGGATAATGGATAATTGATAATTACCTCTCCCTAAAACGGATTGGATTGAATAAAAGGAAAAAATTTATTTCTCGAGGGGAGATTGGATATGGCTAGGTTTCCTCAGCATCCCATCCTAACGGACTGCGAGCAATTCATGTCGCGAAGCGAAACGACCGCTGTCTTGGTCGATTGGATATGGCTAGGTTTCCTCAGCATCCCTCGACCGCTTTTTCCCCTTGAAAGGGGAGACTTTAAAGGGTGAATTATTGAATTATTGAATTATTGAATTATTAATTCTTCGGTAATTTAGAAACAGTCCAGTAGGGTGCGAAGCATGAAATGTAACGTACCGCTCCTCCCAAATCTTTAGAAAAGTAAATCTTCCATTTTTATAGTAATACTTCCTCGATCATCCATACCTCTAAAAAATTTGACTTTGATTTTGTCGTTATCGCTAAGTCTAAGTATAGTTGAGGAGGTTAATAAATCTCTTTTTCCTTTGAAAATATCGTAAAAAATTTGTTCATTTTCAATATCATATTCTTTAATTTCATTTCTATTAAAAAAACTCCTGCTTTAAAATCAATATGAATAGAAGCATGACTGTAACTTCTATTCTCATTGCCATGGTTATTTAATGTCAACAACATATACATTCTGTTCATCGTATCCCAAAACTTTTCTTGTATTTCCTCTAAGGAACTACTAAGTATTTTTCCTGACTTTGTTTTCCTAGATTGGAGAGATGATTTAAGCTCAATAAGAATAATATTTAATCTATAAGTATCACTCTCTAAATATTTCTGCAAAACCAACAATGCTACCTCTGTAGTCTTGCCACTTGTTGAGATTCCAGGAATTTGTTTCTCTAGATTTACTCTCCAAATTTTTTCTACCTTTGATTTTTGATCTACATAACTTAACTCTGTTATCTTGACCAGCTTCAAACTAGGAGTTTTTTCTCTTTCCTCTCTTATTTCTATAAACTCATTATCTACTAACAATATCTCTTCAACTAATTTCTCTTTTGCTAAAGCACTATGAAATTCATTTCTAAGTAAAAAAGCGTCTTTGAAATTCTCCTCATTAATAATCAAAAACTTATTTCTTTTCTTACTCATCTTCAGTTTCTTTGAGATAGATATAGTCAGTTAATACTTTCCTAGTTTTATCGAGAGAATCTATTATTTCTCGAAAGTTTCTAAAATAAACTCCATATTCATCAGCTTCATAGTCAATTATTCTGCTACCCTCGAAAAAGTAAACCCCAATATCATCTTTTGAGAGAGAGTTGTCATTGTAGATATATTTGAGGTTATTTTCCGCGACTATTTTATCGACAAAATCACTGCTATATTCATTTTTCAGCACATCAAGATAGATGTAATTATTAACAGCATTAGCAAGCAGCGGACTATGAGTTGTAATTAATACTTTATTATTTTTATGGGCAAACTGAATTAATAGATCGACTAATTTAACTTGGTTTTCCGGATGTAGATTTTCTTCTGGTTCGTCGATAATGAGGAAATTATTCTTTTCAGCAGCCCAATATTTGAAATATAGGTAAAGCAAAGTTAATTGATTTACGGAGGAAGAAGTTAAGTACATAGGTAAATCTTGCTCTTCTTTTCCAAACCTAAAATAAAATTCTATTGGAGATATTCCCTCTAAACTTTTGAAGACTATATTGCCTCCCATTATTTCTATGAGTTGCTCTATTAGATTTTGATAATATGGAACTATTTCTGCATTTTGATTCAGAGAATAAAGTTTTTCAAATACATAATTCATCGGTTCAGTGTAATATTTTTTTAAAATATTAAGAGATTGGATAACGTCCGCACTTATTTGCTTCCTCTTAGTTCTCAAATTTTCCTCAACTAAGTCAACAAGTTTTTTTGCACCTTCTTCACGTCTTTTTCTATCTATATCATATATATACTTATAAAAAGTTGGATAAAATTGACGGCTTGCAGGTAAAAAGAATGTTTGATTCTCATCGTTTAGCAACATATTCATTATTTGCCCAAGGAACATTCTCTTGACATTTGGATTTATATTTTCCTCCAAAAACTTTTGAGGAACCGAATCAAACAAATCTTCAGGTAAAGTTTTTTGTTCAATAGTTATTGATAAAGAGTTTTTGGGCTTATTCATAACCAAATAATTTACGTCTTTATAATCTCCAGCACTAAAATTAAAATTTTGTTGATATTCACGTTTTTTGAATTCCTCTAACCCATTTAATTCAAATGATATATCTATGTCAGAAGCAAAAGATGTAGATTGAATATTAAATATATTATTGACTTCTTTTTTGAGAAATATCTGATACTCTGACAAAATATTATTAACCAAATCCTCAGAAACATTAATCTCATTCTGAATGTCAAATGTAAATTTTTCTAGTGAAACAGAACGAGAAAATTTATTGATTATATCTTGATTAAAAACTGCCCATAATAGTTGAGATAAATAAGTTTTTCCACTATTATTATGACCAACAAAAACGTAAAACTTTTTAGACAAATCAATAGTCTGAGTATTGTTTCTAATCGGACCGAAATTTTTAACCAGTAACTTCATTTAATCTTTATTCCTAAAATCCTAAAAATAGAGGAAATTTATCCAATAATTTTAACAGTATAAGCATCTAAAACAATAGACCTCTTGTAAAAGTTTTAATTAAATCAATTTAGAGATATAGAATCAACAACTTCATCCCCCCTATTCCCTATTCCCTATTCCCTATTCCCGGACTTCTGCAAGAAGTCTAATATTCATCATGCATTATTCTAATCATCAATTTATTTTTGTTTTATAAGGGCAAATTCATAACTACTCGTTGCAATATGAGAATACTTTCCTCGTAATGAACGCACCATAAAATCCTGATTTTTTTGTTTTTGCCTATCCCGCAAAATCTCAAATAAAATAGATCGTTCTTCTTGAGATAAAATTTCGAGTGAATTGATAATATCTTGCAAATTCATAATTGATAACTTGTAAATTCATAATTGATAATTCAGGTATTAAACCAATTTGAAAAAACAATGCTATACTAAGGTGAAACTTAAATCATATTGTTGGGTTTCGTTCCTCAACCCAACCTACGCTCTAAATTTTAGCAGCAAATACGCACCCTACAAAAATTTCTTCCTTTTTCCTTCTTCTTTTTCACAACCAACTAGCAAACTCAGTGGTAAAGCGATCGCCTAAAATAGCATCCCGAATACGTTGAGTAAAACGAATCAATTCTGTAACATTATGCAGAGACAAAAGAGTAAAACCCAAAGCTTCCTTTGCTCTAACCAAATGAGCAAGATAAGCGCGACTAAAATTTTGACAACAATAACAAGGACAAGACTCATCTAGTGGCCTAAAATCTTCTCTAAACTTAGCATTCTTCAAATTCCATCGCTCACCCTTAACCAATGCTGCTCCATGTCGCCCCAAACGAGTCGGAATTACACAGTCAAATAAATCTATACCCGAAGCGATCGCGCGCACCATTTCCCTATGAGTACCAACCCCCATCAAATAACGAGGTTTATCCTCCGGTAATAAAGGAGTTGTCACTTTCACAATATCATCTATTAACTCACCAGGTTCTCCCACACTTACTCCACCAATAGCATAACCAGGCAAATCCAAATCTACCAACTGCCTCGCAGCTCTAGAACGCAGATCCCCATAAACACCACCTTGAACAATACCAAACAAAGCTTGATCCTGACGTTGATGAGCCTCCATACAACGCTGCAACCATCGATAAGTACGATTTGTTGCCAACTCAACCTCTTCCCGACTCGCTGGGTAAGGGGGACACTCATCAAAAGCCATAATCACGTCCGCTCCCAATTCATTCTGAATTTGGATGGAACGTTCTGGAGTCAAATCAATCATACTACCATCACGAGGAGAGCGAAACTTAACACCTGCTTCGCTAATAGTTCGGATGTCTCCCAAGCTAAATACCTGGAAACCTCCAGAGTCAGTTAATATTGGCCCATTCCAAGCCATAAATTTATGTAACCCACCAGCACCAGCGACAATACTTTCTCCCGGTTGCAAATGAAGATGATAAGTATTTGCCAATATCATCTGCGCACCCGCTGCCTCTAACTGAGCAGGTGTGAGAGTTTTCACATTGGCCAAAGTCCCCACAGGCATAAACCTAGGTGTATCTATATTGCCATGAGGAGTCGAAAAAACACCAGCACGAGCTTTTGTATAGCTACAAAGAGCCTGAGAATTAAAGGAAAAGCTTTGGGACATGGGATAGTATAGCGCTACGCGCAAGTCATAGGTCAGAAATCAGAAGTCATAAGTCACAAGTCAGAAGTTATCCCTAACTCAGTTTGAGCATTTATCAATGTCAGTGCCCTATTTGCGTATTGCTGTGATACGATTTTACAGAAGTCAAAACTGCCGATACTCCACGTCGCTGACACAAAGAAAGAAGGGAATACTCCATAAGATAGTCATGCATTCATGCATTAAGATTTTATAGACTCAAAACTTTGACTCGTTCACTAATTCCAGGGAATTATTTCACATTTAAAGTTTGAAACTATTTGTGACATCTTTAAAGTAAATTGATATAACTTTTGACGATTCAAACATTTTACCTGTTTTCTCTAGAATTACAAAAGTTTATATTTTCTGTGTCTATCCCCTATTTTTTCTTTTTCCTTTCAACTTAAAATGGACAATCATCATCATCCACCTGAACATCCCAATTAGATGACAAAACTTGATCCATCACTGCATCAAAAGCGGCAGCATTAATATTTCTGCTAGTTTCTTCTTGCATGGGATTTGACAGGGGGATTAGTCTTAAGTGTCGTCCTTCGTTAACTAAATCAAAATATGTTTCTTCACATGAGGACTTCCCAAGTTCTAGGTAGTCAAAACTAAATACATTCAAATATATTGAGTGATTGGCTACTAAGGTTGACCTTTGATGATCCGCAAATACTTCTAGTATATATCCTTCTCCTTGGCTTTGAATTTGGCCATCTTGAGTATGGATATAGCGGACTCTGCCTAAATCTATCAACAGTCTTTGCATATCACGTTTGTTGACAAGAATACCATTGTCAATTATGCAAGGTGCTGATACCCTGTGGTTAGAATTATTGGAACTCATATAGCAAAAGCCTCTGATTTGGTAGACAGTTATCAGAACAATTTTTTTTTGTTCTTAGTTACGAGATAGTGCTGTTTCTATTCCAATTCTGGCACAGTTTCTCTGAATATGAACCAATAATATCTCCTTTAGCACCATTCTTTAATTTTTGGAGCGATTATTAAATTTAATTTTAAAACTCTTCAAAAGATTATATACCATATAAAATTTATTTTGTCAACTCATATCGTGTTTGGATAATTAGTTATAAATAAAATATTCTGGTAGAGACGTTTCATGGAACGTCCCTACTGTTTATCCTATTTCTCAAAAAAAAAGTTTTGGTGGTAAATATTGATACAACTAATTAGGAAAATTCTGGCAAAGCTCAGTGCTGGAATTGCTTTTTACACTTGTATACCAATTCCCCATGATTGGAATTTAGATTTTCACGGTATTGCTCGTTTTGCTCCATTGATCGGATTGATAATTGGAGTTATTCAGGGTTTAGTAGATATAGGGTTACAGTCTTTAGGGATGCCTGTACTTACTAGATCGACTGTAGTGATTATATCTGGAATTGCTTTAACTGGTGGTTTACACTTGGATGGAGTGATGGATACTGCTGATGGGTTAGCAGTACCAGACCAAAAACGAAGACTGGAAGTTATGGCAGATAGTGCTACAGGAGCTTTTGGTGCAATGGCAGCGATCGCTCTACTATTACTAAAAATTACAGCTTTAACAGATTTAGATAGCGATCGCTTCTTAATATTAATGGGAGTAGCAGGTTGGGGAAGATGGGGTCAGTTAGTAGCGATCGCTCGTTATCCCTATCTCAAACCTACTGGAAAAGGAGCATTTCACAAAAAGGCAAAATATTCTATTTGGGATTTTTTACTAGGGGTACTTTTATTGCTGAGTCTGAGTGGAATTCTGATTTTATTAGATCCTCAAAATTGGTTAGTAGCTTCTGGAATGGCAATAGGAGGAATAGCGATCGCTCTACTGACAGGTGCTTGGTTTAACCATTGTTTGGGCGGTCATACTGGCGATACTTACGGCGCTGTGGTTGAATGGACGGAAGCATTATTATTGTGTGTTTTGGTTACTATCGAATCCGATCTAACTTAGTTTTGATACCAAATTTTAAGCATTATACTAGATATTCTTAAATAAAATATTAACTCTTTATAAAGGAGAGGATTGACTAATCATGAAAATTTTTTCTTCTCAAGGGGAGATTGGATATGGCGCCGGTAACCCATCCATCCCATCCTAGGTCATGCTCCGCAAACGACCGCTTGTTTCTCCTAATTAGGAGAGGCTTTAAACCTTAATTATTCGGTAATATCATTTGCTTTTCTGTTGTGCCTAGTGCAAAAGATCGGGAGTTTCTGCCATTACCAAAATCACTATTTTTTCTATACTATTTTGTGGGTCCAATCAGAATTATTGCTCACAAGGATGAATTTTCAAAGCTAAAAAAGTTTATACAAAGAAATGAACATTTTGAATAGGTAAATGAACATTTTGAACAGGTAAATGAACGGATAGGTGAGCAGAAAAGTGAGCGATCGGGCTGGGATTTTTGTGTAATTCTAATGATAGATGGGATGCCAAACTAACTTATACCAATTTTATGTGAGTGAGGTTTCCCAAAATAATTAAATTACATTTAAGGAACAAAGTCAAAGATGAAAAATTCTGCCTTAAAAACACTAACAAGTGCTTCGATATTATCAATAGCTGTTGCTGGAATTAGTCTTCCTGCTTGGAGTTTTCAACTTAATATTCAACCTCCAGACGAATTAAATCTTGATGGAATGGATATTTTGGAGGGTCAATTCAATTTGGAAAGTGCGACTGGGTATTCATTTAATAATCCCAATGGTGTTCAATTTATCAATCAACCTGTAGTACATGACGCGACTATTGGGGATACTTCTGTTCATGTTCTCTTCGATGATGTACCAGATGACATTGAGGTACTTAAGCTAAGTGGTTTTTTCAATGCCACTAACCCTGATAAACCAAACGCTCACTTCAACATAATTGTTGCTGGTATCCAACCAGACGGTCCTGGGGAATTCACTTATTATTTGCCAACCATGACTAATATGGCAAGTAACTTGATTATTGATGTCGCAGCTACTAAAGCTTTAGAAGACAACAAAAATTACTTTGTTGATAATGGTGATTTTGACTGGATGCCTGAAGTTATCACTAACGCTCCCGATCCATCTGGTGAAGGAGTTACAGTAGGTGAGTGGTTTATAGGTTTAGGAAATGAACGGATAGCAGGTAGCACTATGGGTGAAGATCCGTTTATTGTTAACGGTATTGTATGGGATCAACCTCATGGAACCCAAACCACTATACCTGAACCTAGTTCCACTGTTGGTTTATTAGCTTTAACTACTTTAGGTTTGGGTTCAGCATTGAAACGCAAAATCAAAAAGTAGAAACCAACTAACAATAGCACTATTAATGTCTAGTTTCTTATGAGTCTAAACTTCAATAGTGAATCCAATCAATTCAATTACCAAACATTTCATCTCAAAAATCAGATCAATCCCTCAGTCAATTGACTAGAGGGGCTTTTTTTATCAAATAAACAGAGTTATAGTCTAGTAGTAGCGTGTCTAGACTAAAATTGTGGGTAAAAAAAACCTAACCCCCCGACCCCCTTAAGTGCTAGCGTTGGGGGGGAATATTCTCCCCTCTCCTTGTAGGAGAGGGGTCGGGGAAGAAGTCTTCCAAGGTGCTCAAAGTTACCCACATTTTTAAGCTAGACACGCTACTACATTTATAGCGCTACGCATTAAGGTGTTTGACATTTATAAATCCTCAAATCTTTTGATAGTCTGCTGTTCCCAGTTAAGTGTTCCCTATTCCCGATTCAAGTAGTGCTATACTATCTTTCCTGAAAAGTAACTCAATGATAATTAAGAAATTAATCAATAATTTTGATTAACTAGCATCTTGTAATTCTCCTGGACTCACAGAAAATGTTTGAGTTTCTGAACCACGTCTTACCGTAATTTGTAGAGGTTTACCAATTTGACTTTCCTGAACTATATTCTGTAATTCTTCAGCAGTGGTAATTTTCTGACCATCAATTTCTGTAATCACATCCCCACGTCGTAAACCGCTTTTAGCTGCTGGACTACTAGGAATTACCTGTGCTATTAAAACACCTCCAGTGTTAGGTAGTTGTATTAAGGAATTAGGATTTTTATTAAATCTTTCAATGATTTCTGGAGTCAAAGTAATCATCCGTACTCCAATGTAAGGACGAGGTATAGTCTCACCTTTAGCTAACTTTTCTTGAATTACTTTTGCTTCATCTATAGGTATAGCAAACCCAATACCTTGCCCATCAGCACGAATAGCTGTATTGATACCAATCACTTCTCCCTGGGAATTTAACAATGGACCTCCAGAGTTACCAGGGTTAATGGCAGCATCAGTTTGAATAAAATCAAGGCGTTTATCAGGAATACCAACTTCGGAACTGGCGCGATTGAGGGAACTAACAATACCCAAAGTGACTGTATTATCTAATCCCAGGGGGTTACCAACAGCGATCGCCCAATCCCCGACTTTCACCTGCTCAGAATTTCCTAAAGGTGCAACAGGTAAATTTTCTCCATCAATTTTGATTACTGCTAGATCGGAAGGTTCATCAAGACCTCTAACTTCTCCTTCAAAACTACGCCCATCTTTTAGCTTTACTGTAACTGTATCTGCACCTTTAACAACATGAGCATTAGTCAAAATAGTACCACTACTATCAGTAATAAAACCGGAACCTTGTCCGCGTTGTTGATACTCTTTAGGAAACTGAGGAAAACTGTCTTCTCCAAAAAAGCGACGGAAGAATGGATCGTTAAAAAAATTAGGTAGATTACGTTCTACTGTACGTTCTGTATCTATGCGCACTACAGCAGGTCCTATTTTCTCAACTGCAGTAGCTACAAAACTATCAGCGTTCAAGGGGACTTTTGCTATTCTAGGGGTGTTCGTATTTACTAATACCTGAGACTCATTTTGAGTAATTTGCTTATTATCTGTAGGTAGAAATACTCTAGGAAAAGTGCGTATGGCGGTTAAAGTTAAACCTGTACTTAGGGCTATAGCGACTAAATAACCACCTATTTGAGGTGTAACTGAGTTTTTTTGATCTGAAATTTTCATGGTATTTTCCTATATTAAGTTAATAAGTAAAGTTCAGGAGTGTTTTTTATAATTATAGACATCAAGCGAAAGTATCTTAAATTCCTAATTTCTCTACTCCCTAGTTTCAGGAATAGTTAATAATGAGGTACTGATAACTGATAACTGAAGTCAGCGGTACACTCCCAAAAAGAAAAAAACAACTCCCCGCCGTAATTGGGGGAGTTGCTTTTTGGATAAAATGACTAAGGGTTATAAGGCCAAACCAAAGGGTAGGGAAGGGGTTTCTGGACAACTGAACTTAGACCTAGAGGTGTACCAGGTAGACCCGTTGGGAAGTTGGTTTGGCTCAAAGGCTGCTCATACATTTATTACAGCAAATGGGGCGGCGATGATGGGTTAACTACAGGGTGAGTCTAATGATGCTAATATTATTAGCAAGTGGGGGATGCTTTTATATTACAACACTTTCACATCTATACCGTAATCCGTACCAAAACCCAATTTATCATCATAAGGATTCACTATAACATCATCTTTCATGTCCAAATTTTTCGCACAATCTAACAAAACATCTACTACTTTACTCATTTCTTTCACTTCTACCTTCCCTTCCCATTCTATTTCAAATCCATCCAAATTCAAAAAGTCCTTAATTTTATAATTCTCCTTATCTAAATTTAATTCAACACAATTTTTATATTTCCTTTGGGAGGCAGCATAGGCTGGAGCTGCCACACCCAGACTCACCCACAACAACAACATAACCATAACACAGCTTAGAAACTTTTTCATTTCTTTTTCTCCAAATTGATTACACCACCCATAATCTACCATCATCTACCTTTAGTAATATTTTTTCTTAATATTAGCTATACAATTTCAGAAAACATGCATAGAGCCAGAAAACAGACTCAAATAGAGATGGGTAAAGGCTTTTACGTCAAAAAGGTATAAATCCTGTTGGGAGCACGGGTTCTAGCCATTTTCAGGGCATCGACGTCATTCCCTTGTCTAGAGTAGCTTTGAGGCATTTTTTTGACCAGAAAATGTTTAAGTACCACTACTGGCGATCAATTAGTAATAGGTGATGTATCGCTGACAACAATCATAACCTAACCATTTCCTGCAAAGTTTGAATATCCTCCTCAAACTCCTCAATACCCCATGGATGCAAATACCCCGTTCGGAAATTTCCCGCTGAAACTCTAACAAATTAATTCCAGCCAAACAAGGAGCTTTACCAATACTATAGCAATAGCCAGGGCGATTAGGACATAGAATAGAGGAAGTATACAGCCTAGTGCGGAATGTAGATTTTGTAGGGTGCGTTAGGCGCTAGCCGTAACGCACCACTGACTATTAACTAAAAAATTATCTTAAGAAATTGATTACTAGCTAATCTGTGGAGTGGGTTACACTTGCGTAAAAAAGGTGCGTTACGCTTCGCTAACACACCCTACTGGACTAGGCATAATATTCCCCCCCTTCCCTCATCCCCCCTTTCAAAGGGCGGATAGGAAGGGGGTTGGGGGGTTAGGTTGTTCACACCGTCTCCGCTGCAGTAGTCTGCACCGCAGGTTGCGGTTGGAATTGGAACATCGAATAAACCACATTCCGACGAATATCCGTCATCATATCCAAGAACAACTCATAACCCTCGCTCTTATACTCAATCAACGGATCTTTCTGACCATAACCCCGCAAACCAACTGACTCCCGCAACGCATCCATCTGCTGCAAATGCTCCCGCCACAAAGTATCAATTTGCTGCAAAATAAAGAAACGTTCCGCATCTCGCATCAAACCACCACGAATCTGATTTACCTGCGCTTCCTTAATATCATAAGCATTCCTCACCTGCTCGTGCATAAAAGTCTTAATGTCATCCATCGACAGATCGAACAACTGCTCCGGCGTCAAATCTGCCAACAAATACACAAACTGCTTCACCTTATCTACCAACTTATCCAACTCCCACTCTTCTGAAGGTAACTCAGGATTAATATACGCCTCCACAATATCATCCATAGTTTGCTCCGCATACTTAATCACCTGTTCCTTCAAATCCCTACCTTCTAATACCCGTCGGCGTTCCGCATAAATCGCCCGACGTTGATTATTCATCACCTCGTCGTACTCAAACACCTGCTTCCGCATATCATAATAATATGTTTCCACCTTCTTCTGGGCACCTTCCAACGAACGAGTCAACAACCCAGACTCAATTGGCATATCTTCCTCAACCCCAAACGCCTGCATCATTCCAGCAACACGATCGCCACCAAAAATCCGCAATAAGTTATCTTCCAAACTCAAGAAAAATCTAGTCGATCCAGGGTCTCCTTGTCTCCCCGCTCTTCCCCGCAACTGATTATCAATGCGCCGTGACTCGTGGCGCTCGGTACCAATAACGTGTAACCCACCAGACCCTATTACTGCATCGTGTTCCTTATCTGTGTAAGTTTCGTATTCTTTGCGAATTAAGTTGTAAACTTCCCGCAACTTTTGAATAACTGCATCTTGAGTCGGAGCTTTTTCCGCAGCGATCGCCACCTTATCTTCCACCACCAATTCTGGCAGCGCTCTCTCCCCCCATTCTTTCACTGCAAAATCTACTGCTGATTTCAACATTCCCTCCGTTTGTGGTGACAACTTAACAGGGAATATTTGAGGCGAAACCTTCCAAGTTTTCACCTTTTTCTGGGGACCAAAACCTTTTGCTGAATTAGACTTCTTCGCTCCTGGTATCCGCACCATACCCATAGCATCATCATCTTCTGGTTTCACAACTCTTGGCATCAGATATTCCCGTAGTTTCAACCTTGCCATGTACTCAGCATTTCCACCCAAAATAATATCTGTACCTCGACCTGCCATATTCGTGGCAATTGTCACCGCACCGCCACGACCTGCTTGTGCCACAATTTCTGATTCGCGCTCTACATTTTCTGGTTTAGCGTTCAGCAGTTGGTGAGGAACTTTCAGTTGACCTAATAGGTTAGATAGTAACTCTGATTTTTCTACACTGGTTGTACCTACTAACACCGGGCGACCCTCTTGGTGCATTTCTGCACATTCTTGAGCGATCGACTTCCATTTTCCTGCTTCTGTTTTATAAACCACATCTGATAAATCTTTTCTACCAGTTGGTCTATTAGTAGGTACGATAGTTACTTGTAAATTATAAATCTTTTCAAATTCTGTTTCTTCTGTTTTTGCCGTTCCCGTCATTCCCGATAATTTCGGATAAAGCAAGAAGAAATTCTGATAAGTAATAGTTGCCAGTGTTTGAGTTTCTGGTTGAATATCCACCCTTTCCTTTGCCTCGATCGCCTGATGCAAACCATCACTCCAACGTCGCCCTGGCATTACCCTACCAGTAAATTCATCAACAATAACTACTTCCTCATCACGAACAATATAGTTAACATCTTTGATAAATAATTCTTTAGCTTTCAAAGCATTAAACACAAAATGCGCCCAAGGATCTTCAGGGTTATATAAATCTTGTACTCCCAATAATTGTTCTGCTTCTGCAAAACCCTCGTCACTCAATAAAACATTTCTGGCTTTTTCATCTACTTCATAATGTTCCTTTTCTTTACTTAAAGCTGCTGCAATTTGTGCTGCTTTAATATATTTTTCACTGGGTCTTTCTACCTGACCAGAAATAATTAAAGGAGTTCGTGCCTCATCTACCAATACTGAGTCAACTTCGTCAATAGTGCAAAAATTAAATGGACGTTGTACTACTTCATCCATGCTAGTTGCCATATTATCACGCAAGTAGTCAAATCCAACTTCGCTGTTAGTAGCATAAGTAATATCACAGGCATAATTTCTTTTCCGTTCTTCTGGGTTCATACCCTGTTGAATTAACCCTACGCTTAAACCCAGAAACCGATGCACTTGTCCCATCCATTCCGCATCCCGTCTCGCTAGGTAGTCATTAACAGTAATAACATGAACACCTTTACCTGTTAGACCATTTAAGTATGCTGGTAGAGTAGAAACCAGAGTTTTACCCTCCCCAGTTTTCATTTCTGCTATTTGGCCTTGATGTAAAATGATGCCCCCCAATAGTTGGACATCAAAGTGTCGCATACCTAGCACTCGTTTTCCTGCTTCTCGAACAACTGCAAAAGCTTCTGGTAGAATTTCTTCTAATATTTCTTTTTCTTCATCCTTGGTTTTTGCTTTTTCAAGAGCTTGTCTAAATTCTCCTGTTTTTGCCCTCAGCTCTTCATCTGAAAGCTTTTGAATATCTTCCTCAAGAATATTAATATCTGTCACCCAAGGTTGAAATTTCTTGAGTTTGCGTGCGTTGGGGTCTCCCAGAAGTTTTTTGAACATAGTTGTTATCCAAGTTAAATTTCAATTATTAACTGTCAAAATAGCTGTTTCTAATACCATTTTTTATTGATTTTGTCAATATACCTCTGATCTGAGTTTAGTCAGTTTAGAACTATTTAGTTGTTAAAAAATGGGTATCAATTATTTTATCAAAAATTGACAGGTCTAAAACCTGGGGCGATCGAGGGTAGGTGTTACGATCAGAAAACTTAGGGGTATGGTTCGGAATAAAAACTTTTTCCACTCAGTCTGTCTGATAGTAGTTAGTGGACTTTCAAAAACTTCTGTGGAGATGGTTCTGCAGGACTTGAGAGCAATGAATGTTAGTCCAGATAGTAAGAGCAATTTAAAAAAATAAGAAACAGAATAAGATAAGAGTAATTGAAAGAATTTATTAGTGATGTTTGTTTGAGTAGAAAGATAAATTTACCAACATAAATACTTAAACGCTGACTATTTATTCAGTTGCCCAGGGGTAAGTTTTTTATTATTTTTCAACCTATCTTCCTACTTCCATTACTTTTAAATTCTGAATTCTCAATTCTTTTGACTGTAGAGACTTTATACCTTAATTTTTCGGTAAAAATTTTGAATATTTATACTTATTAATCCGATCAAACTTAAAGGCAAAAGTTTCCATAATTTAGATATGTTTGCCCAGGGGTGGTTTTTTTATTTTTTTCAACCTATCTTCCTACTTCCATTACTTTTAACTTCTTAATTCTCAATTCTCAATTCTCAATTCTCAATTCTTTTGATTTGAATCTTTATACTTATTAATCCGATTAAACTTAAAGGCAAAAATTTCCATCCTTTAGATAGGGGTTGCTGATTAAATCTGAAAGTATTTACAGATAAAGTTTTGAGCAATTTTAAATCCTGAAAAAGTGCGAGCTTTTCGGTTGAACCGAGTTGAAAAAGTGAGAATTTTGGAGTAACGCGAGGCAGAAAAATTACTCTTGCTATTATGAACGACCACCTTCTTTATAACTCCCATTTCTCCTGATTCTTAACTACTCCCTACTCCCTACTCCCTAATCCCTGCCTCAACAAAAAGACTTTTTCAGCAAACCCTAGATACCTTTGCCCAGGAGTGGTTTTTTTATTGTTTTTCAACCTATCTTCCTACTTCTATTACTTTTAACTTCTCAATTCTGAATTCTAAATTCTTTTGACTGTAGAGACTTTATACGTTAAATTTTCCAGTAAAACTTTTGAATATTTATACTTATTAATCCGATCAAACTTAAAGGCAAAAGTTTCCATAATTGAGATACGTTTGCCCAGGGGTGGTTTTTTTATTGTTTTTCAACCTATTTTTCTACTTCCATTACTTTTAACTTTTAACTTTTAAATTATAACTTCTGACTTCTGACTTCTGACTTCTGACTTCATCAATCTGGCCATTCTGAATTGAGAGTCCGAAAGTCAAAATTTTTAACCTTGGGATGACAAGAAATACAACCCTTGATATTTAATTGTTGAGGAAGTTCGACTTTTGGATGAAGTGCCTTAAAATAACGAGAACTAGCAATTCTGTAAGGTATCCTCTCATCTTGCTGAGATTTGCGACGAGAAGAAACTTGTAGATAGTTCCAAATAAGTTGACGGGGTGGATCTATAAGAGTAGGGAGTTGTACACCGTAATGTTGAGAATCTCGGAGAATTATTTGCCAACTTTCTGTAGGGAGGACTTGAGGTGGTACTGCAACATGACAACTAGCACAATTCTCTAAGTACAATGATAGTCCTAACCGATAACGTTGGGGAACCACATCAACATTGCTAATTAATTCAGAATCAATTTGTGAAATAGTCGTTGCAGTAGAAATTTTTGCCATAACCCAACCACAACTCGTACTCCACAAAAATATCAGTAGTAACAGCAAAAAAAGAGATGGTCTTTGTCTACGCCTATTTCTGAGATTAGCTCTTGACATGAATATAATCTCTGTGCTATAGTTCTTTCGATATTTTTAACCAGACTAACTAAACAATAGGAATTGTCATACCTTCTTTTGCTACTAACCCATTAGGAAATATTGATTGGAGAGAGACCTGAACTTCATCCAATAAATCATCATTATGACCAGGATCGTGTTGAAACATTGCTATTTGTTTCACTCCTGCCTTTTTTGCTATTTCTACCCCTACCTCCCAAGTAGAATGTCCCCAACCGATTTTCGGAGATTTGACATCGTGGTATTCTTCATTTGTGTAGGTAGCATCATAGATTAGTAAATCAGCCTTACGAGCTAGATGAAGTACATTTTCATCAAAGCGGTCTTCATAATGTTCTGTATCTGGACAATAAACTACAGTTTTACCCTCCCAAGAAACTCGATATCCAACGGCAAAATTTGGGTGATTTAGAGGAGCTGTTTCAATCTCAATATCATCAACCTTAATCACATCTCCATTTCTAAAGTCATAAAACTTTATCTCCGAACCCATTACCTGTAAAGGAATAGGAAAGTTAGGATTTACCATTTGATCGGATAAAGCTTCCTTAATTGTAGTACCATCAGGTGCTATTGCCCCATATATGTGAAATTTATTAATTGGTACAAATGCAGGCACAAAAAATGGGAAACCTTGAATATGGTCCCAGTGAG
>NZ_JAAHGT010000459.1 GCF_010672385.1 Okeania sp. SIO2F4 | reverse complement strand
TGCTATTGATGAGGATGATGGTTGGTTGTTGACTTTTGTGTATGATGAGAAAGAGAAGCGTTCTGAATTATTGGTCATAGATGCTCAGGATATGAGGGGGGAACCTGTAGCGCGGGTAATGTTACCTCAGAGAGTACCTTATGGTTTTCATGGTACTTGGGTGTCTGAGATGCAGTTGATAACAAATAATTAACTTGCTATCAGCTTTGAGCAGCTCGGGGTTAAAATTCCCGAAACTATTGCTTAGGAGTGGTTAAAATCCCCTTCTCGCAAGCAAAAAAAATGAAGTTTGGTAACCGCTTCCTTAAAATTTATTTTCTTGAGGAAAAGAAAGTTAAGCGATCGCTCTTTTGGGTTGACATGGAAGTGGAGCGATCGCCATTTTAATTAATATCAAGTCGGGTAGCATCGGTATTCTAAGGTAAGGTTCATTAATTGATAATTGATAATGGCGAACTTGATAATTACAAGAAGGTTTTAACCGTACGGGAATTGAATATAAGGAAATATTATTTCTTCTCTCTTGGGAGATTGGAGGCAAGCGTTCGCGTAGCGTCCCGGAGGGAACGGAGACCTCGCCATCCCATCCTAACGGACTGCTCCGCTTGCCGACCGCTTTTTTCTCCACGGCGAGTGAGAGGCTTTATACCTTTATTTTTCGGTAAGGAAGAAGGCTTTTAAAAGCCGGAAAAAACTTAAATTTTCTGTAGATATTAACGGTAACTTTTACACGCTCCGAATATTCTGTTCTGTTGGTCGAAACATTAGTCCAGAATAACTTCACTGTCTTGAGTGGGTCTTACATTCTGTTCGCGGAGCGTTTCCGCAGGAAATGGAGACCTCACCAATTAGCACTCGCTTTTTTATCCCTAGAAAAACCTTTAATCTTAAGAATTTTTCCAGATATTAATTCCAACTAGATTTGACAAGGGGTCTCCCGTTATAATCTCCGATTTAACGGGAAAAAACTTCACAAGCGTCAATAATATTATCAATCAAAAGCTGGATAGATATCCTTCTCAAAAATATCTCGAATCCAACCAGGTAAATGCTTATGCTTGTTAATATCCGTATCCGAACACATATCCACTTTATAAGCAGAACTTCGGGGAGTTATTTCTGGTACCCAAGCTGAGTGCAGATAGATGATTGATAAAGCTCCAGGAGTGATAGTCATCGCTGAAAATGTAGATATTGATAAATTTAAGATTGCTCGCAACTATCTAGGAGTAGAGATTGCTACGGTGCTTTACATTTCATTAACGCACCCTACAACTTCACTTTTCATGTTGCGAAGCAAAACGCACCCTAGTGTTTTGTTTTAGTTTGGTGATAATATGCAATATATTAACTGCTCTATATAACATCCAACTATGCAAACTACTGACTTTCTCTCTCAGCTAAATTTATCTCAACGCCAAGCAGTACAACATTTCTGCGGACCAATGTTGGTTGTGGCAGGTGCTGGTTCGGGCAAAACTAGGGCGTTGACTTATCGTGTGGCCCATCTAATACGTCATCATCGGGTACATCCAGAAAATATTCTGGCGGTGACGTTTACAAATAAAGCTGCACGGGAAATGAAAGACCGTATTGAGAGACTGTTTGCTCAACAACAGGCAGAAGCTAAATATGGTAAACCTTTTTCCGCTTTGACACCGGAGGAACAGACAAGGTTGCGATCGCAGGTCTACAAAAATATTACTAAGCATTTATGGATGGGAACGTTTCATAGTCTTTGCGCTCGTATTCTGCGGTTTGATATTAATAAATACCAAGACGAAAAAAAACGTCGTTGGGATAAAAATTTTTCTATTTTTGATGAAAGTGATGCTCAAAGTTTAATTAAGCAAATTGTTACTAAACAGCTAAATTTAGATGATAAAAAATTTGAACCACGTTCTATGAGATATGCTATTAGTAATGCTAAAAACCAAGGAATGTCACCTCAAGAATTTCAAAAATCACAGCCAGATTATCGGGGGCGGGTAATTGCTGAAGTCTACGGAATTTATCAAGATAATTTAGCTGCGAATAATGCTCTTGATTTTGACGATCTAATCAGAATACCTGTAGAATTATTTCGGCAAAATGAGCAAGTATTGGCTTATTGGCATCAAAGTTTTAATCATATTTTAGTCGATGAATATCAAGATACTAATCGGACTCAATACAATTTTATTAGATATTTAGCTACTAATGGTGAAGAGCCTAGATATTTTAATAACTGGGAAAATCGTTCTGTTTTTGTGGTGGGAGATGTAGACCAATCTATTTATTCTTTCCGCATGGCAGATTATACAATTTTGCTGGATTTTCAGAATGATTTTGGTGATGGTTTGCCTGATGAAGATACCCGGACAATGATTAAGTTGGAGGAAAATTATCGGTCGCGGGAAAATATTCTGGAAGTTGCGAATAAGTTGATTGAAAATAATACTCAACGTATCGATAAAATTCTCAAACCAACCAGGGGTTTAGGGGAAGAAATTTATTGTTATGAGGCAGAAAGTGAGCGAGAAGAAGCAGAATTTATTTGTAGTAAAATTGAGGAAATTACAGACCAAAACCCAGAGTTAGATTTAGGTAGTTTTGCTGTGCTTTATCGGACTAATTCTCAGTCACGCCCTATTGAGGAAGCCTTGATTCATTATGATATTAAATATGTGATAATTGGGGGTTTGAGATTTTATGACCGGAAAGAAATTAAGGATGCTTTGGCTTATTTGCGGGTAATTGCAAATCCTGCTGATACTGTTAGTTTTATGCGAATTATTAATACTCCCAGAAGGGGAATTGGTAAAACAACTATTGATAGTTTATTAAATGCTAGTTCGCAGATGGGAATACCTTTGTGGGAAATTATTAACGATAAAACTTCAGTTAATGCTTTGGCAGGTCGTTCATCAAAAGCTGTCAATAAATTTGCGGAGATAATTCAACATTGGCAAGATGAGGTAGAAAATTTGACAGCTATAGAAATTCTTGAGGGAATTTTGGAGACTTCTGGTTATATTGAAGATTTGAAAAAACAAGGAACGGAAGATGCAGATAATAGACTGGCAAATTTAGGAGAATTATGTAGTGCTGTTGCTCAGTTTCAAGAGGATAATGAAGATACAACTTTAGGGGGTTTTTTGGCAAATGCTTCTTTGGCTTCCGATCTAGATAACCTCCAAGAGGGGCAAGAAGTTGTGTCGTTAATGACATTACATTCGGCTAAAGGTTTGGAATTTCCAGTGGTATTTATGGTAGGTTTAGAACAAGGTTTATTACCTCATTTTCGGAGTATAGATGATCCTTTATCTTTAGAAGAAGAAAGGCGACTTTGTTATGTAGGAATTACCAGAGCGCAAGAACAATTATTTCTTTCTTATGCCACAGAAAGGCGACAATTTTGGGGAGCGCGAGATGCCACAATTCCATCTCAATTCTTGGGCGAGTTACCGGGTGATTTAGTTAATACTAATGCTATGAAAAAAGTAATTTATCGGTCAAAACGTCAGAGTAAAAAGACTAAAAATACTGATGTGAAAAAAGTAGTAGGTAATCAAACAGAAAGTTGGCAAGTAGGGGATAAAGTGATGCACGAAAATTTTGGCGTGGGGTTAGTAACTAATGTTTTGGGTGAGGGAAAGAAGATGAGTTTAGGTATCAAATTTGGTAAGAGTAAAAAAATTATCGATCCGAAAACTGCACCGATGGAAAAGTTGAATTGAAAAATTAATACAATTTCACCAAAGTCAAAAGTCAAAAGTAAGGGGAGATGGCTTTGTCGTAATTTTATTGCATATCAATTTCATCTAACCTAGTTTTGCTTTTGGCAATTACCAATTTTGAGGAAATTAAAGTAAAAATCTATTGTACTTCATTATTCTTCGCTATCAATAATGGTAGGAAGATCGCGAGCAGCATGAAGTATTCGTACCACATCAATATAGTTATCTTGAGTGAGATAAAAAATTAAGTGCTTGTTAAACCCCTTGACTGCCAGCTTCCGCAAACCTGCTAAACTAGAATTTTGTACTGGACTACCTATACCAGGCATCTTCGCCAGTTGCGAGATAGTCTCTCTGGTCGCATCAAAAAATCGCAATGCTGCATCCATGTTATCTTTAGCAATATAAGCAAATTGCTCGTCCAAGTCGTCGCTTGCTTTTGGTCTAATTACAATTTGTCGCGTCATCTACTTTAATCGCTTAATTTTTCTACAAGCGCACTACGTTTTTGTTCCCACCAACTTTCTGTAACTTCAATAGGCTGGCCACTGTTGATACCTTCTAACAACATTGTCTCTAATTCGGTCGTTTGCTGTTGGTCTCTATATATTAAATGCAAGATATATTCGCTGGCATTGTTGTAGTTACCAGAAGCAATTTGCTGATTAACAAATTCTTGCATCGATTCAGGGATTGAGATATTAAGTGTTGTCATAGTCTATTTACCTCCTAGACTAAATGTTAAAAGATAATTGAGATTTTGTCAATCTGGGTTGGTGACGATCGCTCTAGTTGGATCTCTAGAGCCAAGCGATCGCTCCTCATATCAAATCCGGGGGAATTGGACATAAAAAAATTCTCAAATCGTCATAACTACTCAATCTTTGTAATTCTTTCCCCTCCTGACTCGGTCCGACTGACTCCTGAGGACTAAATACTTAAGCAATCTATAACTGTTTAACCGGATTTGATATCAAACATGGTTGGTTTAGGATATCGCTCTGGTAAGGTACTTAATTAAGGAGACAACAAATTAGATCAAACAAAAACATTAATACCAGAAACTGCTTCTAACCGTTTATCGTTAGTTAGAAAAGTTTCGCATCCATTTCAAATTGCCGTTATATCAAATCTGGTTGAATAGTTATTATATGGTTGGGGGAAATGGGGAGATGGGAAAGTGGGGAGATTGAAGGCTTGAAGTAATTATAGAATTATCAACATATATTATATAACCGGATTCTATATTACTGAATGAATAGCATCTGGCAATCTTATATTAATCATACTTCTTAATCGAGCTGATTCTCTTAAAATTGTCCGATTAATTGGCACTACTTCAAGCACTTGGGAACTTTGAATGGCATTTTCATAAGCGGAACGAACTTTTACGTTATTATCAATTAAGGGTTTTACCAAAACTTCTGCCAAAGTTAGCTCGCTGGTAATAGCTTGGAAGTTTCCAGCATCTAAAAGTTGTATAAAGTTAGTAGTGACTTCTGAGGGTTGGGTTATTAACGGATGGCTTTTTGGGGGCGATCGCCCTTCCCACATCTCCATAAGAAAAAAAGCGATTGCTATTCAAACTATGACCAAACAAATCAATCAAAAACTAATAATTTTTCTGGCATTTCTACTATTATCATTCTTCCTCAGATTCTGGACTTTATTTGTATCTGTATTAGACAAAGACGAAAGTATCTATATTTTAGGAGCAGATAGTCTATTAAATAGCAACCTCCCTTATATAGAAATTTGGGATAACAAACCTCCAGGCATTTTTATCTTATTTTCCCTGACAATGCTAATTTTAGGAAATTCTATAGTATCTATCAGAATCTTATCTATTATTGCCACAACTTTTACCAGTTATTTTTTATATAGAATTGGTGCAACTATCGACGCCAAGCAAGGAGAGAAAATTGGATTATTGGCAGGAAGTTTATATGCTATTTTTTCTCTACATAATGATGGTGCAGCCGCCAATGCAGAAATTTTATTCGCTCCTTTCGTTACAGGGGCATTTTTATTGTTGTTTCAGGATAGGAAATTATCAAATATTAAAGTATTTCTGATTGGTCTAATTTTGGGAATTGGGATGCAAATAAAATATTTGGTAATTATGGATGTCTTGGGATTAGTTTTATTGGGGAGTTTGTTCAGGAAGGAAGAAGAATTCAGGAGTCAGGAGTCAGGAGTCAGGAGTCAGGAGGAAGAAAGAAAGAGGAAAGAAGATGGAAAACTTGTAAATAATTTTCAGGGATTAACAAAAGAAAGATTTTCATTTTCCTTGTTAAGATTTTATCTAATTTTAGCTGCCGGCTTAATTTTACCCGCAGTTATTATCGTAGTTATTTATCAGTTTTCTGGATATTTTGACGAGTATATTTATGCGACTCTCATAGCTAATACTAAATATGTGGGGATGTTGAATTTTTCCTGGTCTGACCTTTTGAGTAGACTTAGAAAACAGGTATTGGGAAATATTTTATTGTGGTTATGTTTGTTCTGGAGTCCGATTTATTTATTTGTCTTTGCTAGGGGTAAGTTTAAACAGGAAAGAAATTTTATCTATTTATTTCTGTGGTTGTGCTGTGCTTTTTTGGCAGTTTTGTTATCTAAGCGATTTTATAATCATTACTTTTTACAGTTATTACCTCCTTTATGTTTGATTAGTGGATATGTGATTATTAAGTCTATTTATTGGCCTCAAAAAAAATCAATAGAGAAATATAGCTATGGGGAAGTAAGGGAACTGAAAAAAATAAGTGGTAAAACTCAAATAGCTACTTTGAGAAATTCCCAAAAATTTTATGGAATCATCGGCACATTCCGGTCAAAAATCCCTGTATTGCCTTCCCTTCCCAACATAATTCTGTTCTTAATTTTAATATATCCTTTTGCTCAAGCTGGCTATAATAAGTTAACTAAAAATTGGGAATTTATCTATTATCGATATATCCAAAAAATAGATACATGGGATGACCGTGAAGCTTTGATTGCTAAATATTTGAGACAAAGAATTAAATCGACGGATTATATATATGTAGTCAACTATGAACCGATAATTTATTACTTAGTACCCACAAAAATTCCCACAAAATATGCTTTTCCTAGTCATTTAACAGCCATGTCTCAGATTTTGCCTATTAACCCTCTGCAAGAATTAGATGAAATTATGGCGAAAAATCCCAGTTATATTTTACTGGCAGAAAAAGATAATATTAGTCCTGAATATAGAAATGCTCTGAATCAATATTTAGAAGAAAATTACTTTCTAGAAAACACAATTCAAAATGTGGGTTTATATCGATATTATGGTAATAATTGACCAAATAAAAAATTCAGTAGTCAGGAGTCAGAATGTAAACAAAAAAGCGATATAACTCAACTTAGTTTATGAAAAAAAATAAGAAAGTTTTTGTTTGTAGTATTGCTCTAGCCCTGGAAATACTTATCTTTTTGCTCAAACCCTACTACCAGCATAATTATAATTGTTCTTTGGTACTTCGATAATAAAATTATCATTTAATCAACAGTTTCTTAATAAGTCTATATTTGCCTACCCTACTAAAACATCTAGACTAAAATTGTGGGTAAGTTTGCTGTTTGCTTAAGACCTCTCCCCCGACCCCTCTCCTGCTTTTGAGAGGGGGGAATATTCTCCCCCTTCCCTACCAGGGAAGGGGGTTGGGGGGTTAGGTTTTTTTCAACCCACATTTTCAAGCTAGACGCGCTACTATAGCACTACGCATTAAGGCTCTTGACATTTCTAAACCCTGAAACCTTTTAACCGTTTACTATTCCCTCCATACCTATTCCA
>NZ_JAAHGT010000458.1 GCF_010672385.1 Okeania sp. SIO2F4 | reverse complement strand
AAATAGCACTCGAATCTTATTTAGTAAACCCCTACTCCCTCCCATCAATAAAATATAGCAAGACTTTTGAGAAATGGTATTAGTTAATAAGGCTAAATCATGAAAAAATCAACCCTTCTTTTTCCTATCTGAATCTAAATTAAGAGAAATTCAGAAGAGTTGAATGTATGAATAATTTGATGAAAGATGCAGAATCAAGTATGTTCTATTTTGCTTGGAAAATTTACTATAAGTTTTCTCTGTGTAAATATCACTTAAGACTAATTTGATAGCCGGAGCTAATTTTATCGGCAGCAGCAGCAACTGTTTGACGAACATTGTTAGGTAGAGGAATATAACCTAAATCAGCACTTACCTTCTGCCCCTCATTTAATCCATATTCAATCATTTTTTCTATACCCTGAGCTTTAGCTGCATCATCATATTGGCCATAAATCAGCATCCAAGTATAAGTAACGATAGGATAAGAATCATTACCTTCAGGGTCACTAATAAAAGCACGAAGATTTCCTGGTAATTTTACTGCTGCTAGAGTAGACTTAGCAGACTCTAAAGAAGCCTTAATATACTTACCAGATTTATTTTCTAGAGCTGCCGTATTGAGTTTAGCACTCTGAGCAAAACCAAATTCAACGTAACCTATGCCACCTTCTGTTTGACGAATTAAAGCAGCTACACCATCATTTTTGGCACCACCAACTCCTGTTGGCCAAGATACAGTTTTACCTTCTCCGACTTTCTGTTTCCATTCTGGACTAATAGCACTTAAATGTTTCGTAAATACTCCTGTAGTTCCACTACCATCAGAACGGTGAACTACAGTAATTGGTGTATCTGGTAAATTTACCCCGGAATTAATAGCAGTAATTTTTGAGTCGTTCCACTTTGTAATTTTACCCAAAAGAATATCTACATAAACTTCCCTAGATAATTTCAGCTCGGATACACCGGGTAAATTGTAAGCTAATACAACACTACCCGCAGTCATAGGAAGCATCATAACTCCCCGGCCGACTTTGGCAATTTCCTCATCTTTCATTGCCACATCAGAAGCACCGAAATCTACTAATTCTTGAGTAAATCTCTCAACACCAGCACCACTACCAACTGATTGATAATCTACTCCAATATCAGAACGACTATCTCTCATATCAGCAAACCAACGTTGATATAGGGGTGCTGGAAAAGATGCACCTGCACCTACAAGGTTGACTTTTTGTTGAGCTAAACTGTACTTTACCCCAGCAATTGTAGTAGCTATACCAATTGTTAAGGCTACTAGGGAGACTTTAGAGGTATTACGAATTATTTGACTAAATTTGATACTAAGTGTCATAAGTATTTAAAATTTAAGATTGATTTGAAACAAAAGTAACAATCAATGATAGTTGAACATACTGAGGTTAAAAAGAGGTAAAGAATAGGTAAAGGAAAAGTTAATAAATCGTTAGCGATCGATAATGATAGTGGCGCGTCAAACTTAAAGTAATGGAATAGATTTTTGACTAAAAGCTTTGAAAAATCAACATCACACCATTTTCCTAAAGTCACATTTAAGGCTTAACACCACAGTAGTGGACTGTTTCACCTAAAATCGTGCATTAGGGGAGTAGGGAAGATAAATCCGCCTTGCTAACTTCCTCTCATCGTTTTTGATATTTCCGATAATTGAAAAATAGAAATGGAAATTTAAAAATTTTACCACTTAAATTAATTCTATGAAAATGTGGGTGAAAAATGGTAAAATTGAACCTCATAAAATATAGTAATTACAAGGTTAGTCGTGGTTCAAGCACCCCCATCAACCAATACAGACACAAATACCAAAGCTTTCCTATCTTTGCCAGAGACGAGAAACCAGTTAGAGCAATGGCTCCATAATTTAGCCAAGCACATTATTTCTGGATATCGTCTTAGCCGAGAAGAGGCTATGATACTTACTCAAATTACAGAACAAGAAGATATACTGTTACTTTGTGAAGCTGCCGATAAAGTTCGTAAAGCTTGTTGTGGAAATGTTGTAGACCTTTGTAGCATCATTAATGTCAAGTCTGGAGGCTGTTCAGAAAATTGTAGCTTCTGTTCCCAGTCATCCCATCATCCAGGAGAAGCTTCCCCAGTATATGGCCTCAAATCTACTGAAGAAATTTTAGCTCAAGCAAAAGCAGCAGAAGCAGGTGGAGCTAAAAGATTTTGCTTGGTGTCTCAGGGTAGAGGTATTAAGTATAATAGTCCCAAGTCTAGAGAATTTGAGCAAATTCTGGCTACAGTAAGACAAATTATTGCTCAGACCAATATTAAGCCTTGTTGTGCTTTGGGAGAAGTAACACCAGAACAAGCTCAAGCATTGGCAGAGGTAGGAGTAACTCGCTACAATCATAATTTGGAAGCTTCTGAGCATTTTTACCCGGAAATTGTGACTACTCATAGCTGGAATGACCGAGTTGAAACTGTGAAAAACCTCAAAGCAGCAGGTATTCAAGCTTGCACTGGGGGTATTATTGGTATGGGAGAAACTTGGGCAGATAGAATAGATTTGGCCTTATCTTTGCGAGAGCTAGAGGTTGAGTCTGTACCCTTAAATTTATTGAACCCTCGTGAAGGTACACCTTTGGGTGATTTGCCAAGATTAGACCCCTATGATGCTTTAAAGGCGATCGCTATTTTTCGTCTCATTTTACCAGAACAAATTATTCGCTATGCTGGAGGGCGAGAAGCTGTGATGGGAGAATTGCAAGCTTTGGGATTAAAGGCTGGTATTAATGCTATGTTGATAGGCCATTATCTGACAACTCTTGGTCAACCTCCAGAAAAAGACCAAGCAATGCTGGAATCTCTTGGACTTCAAGGTGGAGAAGCTCCTATTCCAACTAATAGGTTGTAAGGGTTTCCTGTGGAATGCTGCGCAAACAGCCGTCAGCTATCAGCTATTAGCTATTGCTTTTGATGGGTGATCAAAGCTTTATTAATTGAGCCGAAGTTTAATCTTACTACAAAAGTTATCTCTTTTGACCTTAGAGCTTATATTCATTTAAACCCCCTCCTGAAGGAAGGGTATTATTGCTGAGAGCTGATAGCTAATAGCTGAATGCTTACAATAGGTTTTAGGTAGTCGGATAATTGTTTATTCTCAAAAATAATTGTTAATTGCCGTGACAATTACAATAGAGTTACTATGGGCAATTGTAGGTTTACTCTTAACAATTGCTGCAACATTTTTACCTGCCTCTTTTGCCAGTCCAACTTGGATTTGGGAACAACAAGAAATTAAGACTTTTTCTTTAGGAGTAACTTACCAAGTTGGGGCTGTTTTATTGGTAGGTTGTTTGGGTGGAAAAAATGCTGCTGTTATTTCTCAAATAGCCTATATTTTTTTAGGTCTAACTTTATTACCTGTGTTTACTCACGGTGGTGGTATTGGTTATTTGAGAGAACCTAGTTTTGGTTATTTATTGGGTTTTATTCCGGGAGCTTGGATATGTGGAAATTTAGCTTTTAAAGCATATCCTAAACTAGAATTATTAGCTTTTAGCTGTTTATCTGGCTTGTTGAGTGTTCATGCAACTGGGTTAGCTTATCTCATTATTAGTGGTATTTTCGGTTGGAGAAATACAGAATCATTATCTTTATTTGAAGGTATTTTTAGATATTCTATTTTTCCCTTACCAGGACAACTAGGAATTATATGTGCTGTAGCAGTTATGGCTTATTTCCTACGACGTTTACTATTTTATTAATTAGCTATCAGTTTTTAGCATTTCCGTACCGGAATGCTTCCCTACGGGATGCTAGACAAAGCCAAATAGCTCGCCTCCGTAGGAGGAATTTCGTTAACAACTTTAACAGCTTTTATACAGCAGATTCGGTAATTAATGTCCTCCAACTGACAGTAAATCTAATTAATATAGTAATTGTTAAACTTGAAATTACGTTTTCACAAAAATCCCTTATTCTGGATAGCTGCAATTATCAGCATTGTATTAGACCATCTAACTAAGTTTTGGGTGGTACAAAATTTTCAACTAGAAGAAAGTCTGGCTTTATGGCCTGGTGTATTTCACTTTACTTATGTAACTAATACTGGAGCTGCTTTTAGTCTCTTTAGTAATGGTGGAGTTTATTGGTTGCGCTGGTTATCTTTGATAGTTAGTCTTGGTCTGATGGCTTGGGCTTGGTTTGGGCCTAAATTTAATCGATGGGAAGAACTGGGCTATGGTTTAATTTTAGGAGGGGCATTGGGTAATGGTATTGATAGATTCGTTTCTGGTTATGTTGTAGATTTTCTCCATTTTCGCCTCATAGATTTTCCCGTTTTTAATGTGGCAGATGTTTCGATTAATGTTGGTATTATTTGTTTACTTATTACAACTTTTTTTAGTGGAACACCTAAAGGTCGCTCCCATTAATTTATTTTTATCTTGTTATCTTATTTTAGATTCCTAGCTTTAAAAAGACGAGTATTCTAGGTATTTTATTAAAGGGGTTAAAACCACACACATTTAATATTAAATCTGGTTATACATTTATAGAATTTGCTACTTGCCATCAAGACAGACCTAACTCGGTATACTCTTATTTTTCTGACTTTTTACTTTATGCGTCGCTTTGAAGAAACTGATTCATCACAACTTTGGGAGGAAAAATGTTTAATTTTTAGAATTTATGGAATTTATAATTTTTTATTGTAGGAATAAATCACAAATTAAGATGTAACTGCCTATGCATGAATTTGGTATTATTTGACTTGATTAATATCACATAAATGATGACAGCTATAAGATGGAAATTATTAAAGTTTTGCCAACTACTATATCAACTGCTCTATATGCGTGTGATTACCATTCTTGTAATTTTACTCTGTTTGGGTTTTGGTATGGCTTTAGTAGGAACTTACTATCTCTCAATTAATTTAGTAGATTCTCAAGCAATGCACTATGCAAAAGTGGCTGTTAAAACCTTGAATGAAGCTAGAATATTGTACAGCAAGAATGTTGTCGATCGGATCAAGTCAATGGATGGTGTCCTGGTCATTCCTGAATACCATACTGTCAATGGAGCTATTCCTAATCCTGCTACCTATACTATTGAACTTGGGGAACGTCTCAGCGATCAATCAAAGGGTATGTTGTTTAGACTTTACAGCGATTATCCATTTCCTAATCGACAAGTAACGGGAGGACCTCAAGATAAGTTTGAGCGGGATGCACTGACTTACTTGAAAGAGCATCCAGAAGCTTCGTTTTATCGCAAAGAGCAATTTGGCGATCGCCTCTCGTTTCGCTATACGGAAGCTGTCTTGATGGAGCCAAGTTGTGTAGCTTGTCATAATACACTACGAAGTAGTCCTAGAAAAGACTGGAAAGTTGGACAAGTGCGTGGCATCGTAGAAATTACTCAGCCTGTTGATAATCTTACGCTGATAGCTGAAGATGGATTAAAAATAATTTATACTGTTTTGATGAGTATCATTGCTCTAGCAATTTCAGGTTTAATTTTAGTTATTGGACGCTTTCGTGCAATTAATCAAGAGCTAGAACAGAAAGTTTTGGAAAGAACAGCAGCTCTCAATCATTTAGCTACCATTGATGAGTTGACTCAACTGATTAATAGGCGTCAGTTTAATCTACTTCTTCAGCAAGAGTGGCAACGAATGCAACGACAAGAACAACCCTTATCGTTGATTCTTTGTGATGTTGATTATTTCAAGAAATACAATGATACTTACGGTCATCTAGAAGGAGATAATTGCCTTCGTGCTATTGCCCAAGTTTTGGATAATAATGTCAAGCGTTCTGGAGAATTTGCAGCGAGGTACGGTGGGGAAGAGTTTGCGATTGTTTTACCAGGCATAAATTGTCTTGAAGCAACTAGAATAGCAACTATAATTATGAATGCTATTCATTGTCTAAAGATACCTCACAAAACCTCTTTGAATCACTCCTATGTAACCCTAAGTATGGGAATTGCAACTACTATTCCTAACGATAAAAGTTCTCCTGAACAATTGATTAAGTCGGCAGATCGAGGATTATACCAAGCCAAAGAAGAAGGACGGAATCGGTTTATCATTTGGAATGAACCTCAACCATAGTTTTACTTTAACTCAATCAAATATAAATAATTAATACTATTTTTTATAGTTTTACTATAGTTATTTTAATTTTATACCAATTTCATAAAATATTGTTACAGTGACTCTGTTCTTAGGAGTCAGATAGGGGAGCTATTGGTAGGGCGATTACAGTCTTCAGTAGGTAATAATTTATAATATTTATTTTTTCTGAGAGTAAAGCAGTTTTATGATTGATTAAAAATAGTTTGATAACTAAAATAAGTCGTTTTTTGTGCCCAAGGGATAGTTTGATTTTTACCCTCTAGGTAGGCAAAATTGACTAACATTTTTGTAACCATTTTATTGTAACTACCTTTTTTGAATCTGATATTTTTTATTTATATAAAATTAGGTTATATTATGTACGGTTGAATAGTTATAAATAACAAGGTAGTAGTCGGGAGTCAGAAGTCAGTACAGAAGAGGAGGGAGTTTGAAGATATTAAGCAGGTACATAAAATTAATTACACATTTGGTCACATTGAATTCCTTGTGGTATTAGCATCACATCAAATCCAAGTATGTAAAAAATTTTGTTTAGGCACTCAAGGTGATCAAGTTTTTTTTATCGCTCTTATTACTTCCTCTTAATACAGATTTTATATTGGATACGAATTTAAAAATTCATGCTATTCAAATTCTTTGTTTCTCCTGAATTCTGAATTCTGAATTCAGAATTCAGACTCGTTGGCAATACGATAACTAATTACCGAGACTTCTATATTATAACTACTAACTACTTTTCTTTCTTTATACAATTATCACAGTGACCGCAACGCATATTTTGAGCTTCCTGAGAAAAACCAAATGCTTGTAATAAAAATTGCCATCGACATTTTCGAGTAGAAAAATATTGATTCATTTCCTCAATTCCTGAACTGTAATTTCAAGAAACTTTTTTACTATTACCAGACTTATTAATAATATAGTTAAACGGGTCGCGCCATCTCAATTTTAGAACTACTTTTCCTGATTTATACAATTATTACAGTAACCGCAACGCATATTTTGAGCTTCCTGAGAAAAACCAAATGCTTGTAATAAAAATTGCCATCGACATTTTCGAGTAGAAAAATATTGATTCATTTCCTCAACTCCTGAACTGTAATCTAAAGAAGCTTTTTTACCATTACTAGACTTATTAATAATATAGTTAAACGGGTCGCGCCACCTCAATTTTAGAACTACTTTTCCTGATTTATACCATCATCACAGTAACTGCAACAAATATTTTGAGCTTCCTGAGAAAAACCAAATGCTTGTAATAAAAACTGCCATCGACATCGACATTTTCTAGTAGAAAAATATTGATTCATTTCCTCAACTCCTGAATTGTAATTTCAAGAAACTTTTCTTTCTTTATACAATTATCACAGTGACCGCAACGCATATTTTGAGCTTCCTGAAAAAAAACAAATGCTTGTAATAAAAACTGCCATCGACAT
>NZ_JAAHGT010000457.1 GCF_010672385.1 Okeania sp. SIO2F4 | reverse complement strand
AACCATACATTAGGATTTCCAGGTATGAATCAGCTAAGTTGCGTAGTTTTCCTGGCAGATACTTTGGAACCTGGTAGAGGTGACACCCCTGAGCTAGAGCATTTGAGACAACTAGCTCAAAAAAATCTCTACCAAGCAGTTTGGTTAACCAGCGATTATACTATAAAACAGCTACTTGGCTTACATATTTTGATTCACCCACGAATTCTATTGACGAGAAATTGGTTTATGGAAAAGGCCAAAAAAGAACTCCACGAACACAAGAGCAAGCAGACAATAAATTAACAAGATATGATCAATATAATATAGAGGCCAATATCGATTAGTAATTCAATTAATTAAGGAAATATATCATTTAATGTCAAATTACCCTCATACTCAATCCTTGTCAACCGAAACAAGTGCGATAAATTCGGAACCTGATGAAACCTTGTCAACCGAAACAAGTCTGACAAATTCGGGACCTGATGAAACCTTAGAATTGACATCCACAATTGTTAACGCCGCATTGGACCGCAAAGGAGATAACATTGTTGTGATTAAAGTATCAGAAGTATCTTATTTGGCAGACTACTTTGTGATTATTACAGGTTATTCTCATGTCCAAGTAAGAGCTATATCTCAGGCGATCGCCGAAAAGGTAGAACAAGAGAGGCAAGTTTATCCTTTAGGAGTCGAAGGCCAAAGCGAAAGTTCTTGGATATTAATGGATTATGCTGATGTTATAGTTCACATATTAAAGCCTGAAGAAAGAGATTTCTATAATTTAGAAGCATTCTGGGGTCATGCAGAAAGAATAGATACTTCATCATTGATCGATTAGACTCAAGCTGTCAATGTTAATTACTTCTTTACTGTTATAAGAATAAGTGAGGAAAAAATTTATTTATGATTAGACAGATAGCATCTAGCTCTCCCGTTCCACCAGAACAACAACCAGCCAACGAATACGAAGAACTCAAAAATTCCTGGTTATTTTACTGGGTAACATTAGAAAGACCTAATTATTTAAGGAAGCTAGTCTGGGTTTGGGTCTGGAGTTGGTTAGTCTCAGGCCCAGTAGCAGCAGCAAGTTTTCCTCCAGAAAAATATCTGGTACAATTCTTACTGAGTGGGTCAGCAGGAGCAAGTTTAATTCTAATTTTGGTATTGTTACGACTTTATCTGGGTTGGAATTATGTCCGGTCGCGTCTTGCTAATACCAAAGTTTTTTATGAGGAGTCTGGTTGGTATGATGGGCAAACATGGCTAAAAACACCAGAGGAAATTACAAAGGATAGATTAATACTTCAATATCAAGTTCAACCACTTCTGCAAAGATTACGCAAAACTTTTTCTAGTTTTACCTTACTAATTTTTATGGGTGGAATTATTTGGTTATGTCTATAAAATATCCTAAAGCAGCTATTAAAAAATCTAATAATCAGAGTAGACTATCGAGTCAGTAATTTCATTTATTTTGACAAAAAAATTAGGTCTCAATTCTTTACTTTTAAAGGGATGAAAAAAATATCCTCCATAAGTATTTCAATCTCGATGCTTCAACCAGAGGTACTGATAACTGAGTAACTGATAACTGAAATGACCTCCTCCATTTTTGCTGAATAAACTAACACTAATAAGCTTATAGATTGAGATATGATTCTAGTTAAAACTATTGACAATTATATCTACAAGTAAAGCTTTATGGGTGTGAATATTAACTTGATAAATACTCTCCAAAACTATAGTTAAATAATGTAACTCTATCGATACTGCACTTACCCAAAATAATAAATAAAAATGACCAAAAAATCAGGTCTCAAGCCTCCCTTTTCAAGGGGATAAAAAAGGAAATTTATGATTTTCTGGCCTCCGGGTAAAACTGGAGGTACTGAATAATTGATAATTGATAACTGATAACTGATAACTGATAACTGAAATGACTAGGGGAAAAAGAACACAAACTGCACAACTAGAAGTCAGACTACTCAGAGAAGGTATTGTTGAATCAACTCACCAAGTTCAGGCCACAATATGTGACCACAGAGGCCGAGTTTTATCGTTAGCTGGAGATGCGGATACAGCCTCATTTGTCCGTTCAGCTCTAAAACCATTTCAAGCTTTAGCAGTTACTACAACAGGAACTCTAGAACGATATGACTTAACTGATATAGACTTAGCTGTTATATGTAGTTCTCATCAAGGTACAACAGAGCAAGCAAGACAGGTATTTAATGTTTTATGGCGTTGTGATATTGACCCATCAAAGCTACAATGTCCAACTCCAGCCGGGAAAAGTAGTCCTTTGCAATATAACTGTTCTGGTAAGCACGCAGGTATGCTAGCTGTTTGTCAGCAAAGAAATTGGCCTATGGAATCTTATCTGGAAATGAAGCATCCAGTACAACAGTTGATTATTAGCAAAGTGGCTGAATTACTGGCCATGCCCGCAGCAGAATTTATCGGGGCTCGTGATGACTGTGGCGCTCCAACTTATCTTCTGCAACTTAGTCAAATGGCAACTTTGTACGCCAAATTAGCTTCAGGTAATAGTTTGGATCTAGAACGAATTGTCCGTGCTATGACATATCATCCAGAAATGGTTGGAGGAGAGGGACATTTTGATACAGAGTTAATGCGGTTGACGGCTGGAGAACTTGTCAGTAAGTCTGGGGCTGAGGGAGTACAATGTATTGGCCGAGTAGGTGAAGGGATGGGTTTGGCTATAAAAGTTAATGATGGTGCAAAAAGGGCTAAATATGCAGTGGCAATTCATTTATTAACTCAGATGGGTTGGATAGCTCCTAGTATTGCTGAGACTCTCGCGGAAAATTATATGTCACTGAGTAATGTTAAGCGTTTGGAAGTAGTGGGAGAAATGTCTATTTAGGGTTTAGGGTAGGAGTCAGGAGTTGTAGGGGCGAATGGCCATTCGCCCCTGCAGGAGAAATGGGAATTTAGAGGTGGTAGGAGTCAGAATTGCCTCTTTATTTTTTTGCCGTTGCCCGTCCAAATGGTAGGAGTCAGAAGTAAAGTAGGGACGTTGCATAACAAAAATGCGTTTCATGTCGCGCAGCGTTTCATGTCGGCTCTTAGCCGAAAACGTCCCTACTGGTTTATCATTTTTTTGATATGTTTGATGAACTTGAAAACTGCTATAAGTGGAGGTTCTGGAAAAAAATTTGAGAATATTTGACTAAGGGGTTGCAATTTTGATTTGGTTATGGTTATAATAAAAAAGTTGACGCGGGATAGAGCAGTCTGGTAGCTCGTCGGGCTCAAGTTATAAGGAAAGATAAATTAAACCAAGCATAAACCAAAACTGCTAGTCGGTTAGCTTGATTCTTTACCTTGTAAAGGGCGGCATATAGGGAAACTTGTATGTGATTACTTGTCAAATTCGGGGAAGCCGTTAGCGGGGTAATCCCGAGCCAAGCTCCAAAGTTAAGGAGAAGGTGTAGAGACTGGTTGGCAGGTACCCTAGCAGTTCTAGTGTTATAGAAGCTGAGGGTAAAGGGACAGTCCAGACTACAAACTAATTCTGATAATTTCAGAGTTAAGGCAGTGAAAGCTGTAGTAGTAAGCATAACCCGAAGGTCGGTGGTTCAAATCCGCCTCCCGCCATTAAAAGTTAATAATATTAAAGAGAGTCTGGTAAATTTTAAGATTTACCAGGCTTTTTTGATTTTCGGTCTGAATACTTTAATAAGGGTTTGCTGAATAAGTCTTTTGAGTGAGAGTAGGAGTCAGAAGTCAGGAGGACCGAGTCAGGAAAGATGGGGAATTACAGAGAATGTAGTGGACCGACACACCTTAAATGGTGCGTTAGATGGGGAGTGTGGGAAGGGTGGAAAGTGTAGTCCGGGTGGGGAGAAAAAGACACCTAGAAACAAAAATAAGAGTGCACAGTTTTAGCTGTGTCAGTCTAGTAGTGGACCGACACACCTTAAATAGTGCATTAGGGAGTAGGGACGTTGCATGCAACGTCCCTACGGGAGAAAGATTGTTGTTGGGTTACCCTGACGGGAAGCAAGCTACGTCCCTCAACCCAACCTACTGGACCGACACACCTTAAATGGGGAGTGTGGTCCGGGTGGGAAGGGTGGAAAGTGTAGTCCGGGTGGGGAGAAAAAGACACCTAGAAACAAAAATAAGAGTGCACAGTTTTAGCTGTGTCAGTCTAGTAGGAGGAAGAGAGGAATAATTGTGCGTTAATTAACCTCAATTTTTCTGCTCCTAAAAATTCTCACCAGAATTGAGCTTGAGGAAGCAAAAAGCTGGCACTTTTAGACCACACGCAAAGGCTAAAACATTTACATTAAGTACCTAAACAAAATTATTTACCTACTTCTAATTCTGTGCAATCTTTAGAAGGCAAAGAATTCAGCTTGTATAGATGTGTAATTAATTTTGTGTACCTGCTTATAAAGCTTTTAAATTTAATCAGCAAGTTTTAATAAGTTAATGTATAGCAGTCGAAGCAAAGGTTACGACAGTTATAAATCCTGAAACCCTTTGATAGTCTACTGTTCCCAGTTAAGTGTTCCCTATTCCCGATTCAAGTAGCGCTATATATAGTAAAATTTTATGAATTTGGTAGAAAATGATAAATTGGAAATATTTTAGATTAATTATCGGTACTGTATTTTTCTTGATTTTACCTCCATCTCTAGTAACAGAGAAAATAGAGAAAGTGCAGATATATTCAAAAGCAGTTGCACAAGATACTAAAGAATATAGCGATCGCCTCAGCCAAGAAAACCTACCAACTGAAGCACAGCAACTTGATGAGAAAGCTAAACAACAACTTGAAAATGGAGAATTAGAAACTGCCTTACAAACTTTGCAGCAACTCCTAGATATTTATACTCAAAAGGGATATCGCTTTAAGATCGGCAGCACCCTCTACAATATAGCTACCATTTATCAGAAACTACATCAGTATCAGAAAGCTTTAGATCATTATCAGCAAGCTTTGGAAATTCGTCAACAGTTAGGTGATACAGAGCAAATTGCTACCACTCTACATAGTATTGGTACAGTTTATTCTCAGCTCAGTGAATATTCCCGAGCATTAGAATCATTAAATCAGGCGCTGAAAATGCGTAGAGAAATAGACGATACTACTGCTATTAGTCGCACATTAAATGAAATAGGTGTTATTTATGATCGCCAAGGTAAATATGGGAAAGCTATAGAGTTTTATGAAGAAGCTTTAGAAATGCGTAAAAAAGATAAGGTCAATCTTATTGCAATTTTAAGTAATCTTGGTTTAATTAATTCAAGATTAGGTCGCTATCAGCAAGCTATAGATTTTTATCAGAAAGTTTTACAGAATAATCCTCCCAAAAAAGCCACAATTTTAACTTATATTGGAGCAATTTATCGGCAGCTAGAAGAGTTTTCTCAGGCTTTAAAATTTTATCAACAAGCTTTAGAAATTTACGAAGAAAATCAAGACCGTCTGAATATAGCAACAACTCTAGATAATATAGGTGTAATTTATCGAGAACAGGAAAAATATTCCCAAGCATTAGAATATCATCAGCAAGCATTAACTATTTGGGAAGAGTTAGGGGATAAAGAAGGTAAATCAGCAACTCTTCATAATATTGGTATAGTGCATCGAGAGTCTGGCAAGTATTCTGAATCTCTAGAATTTTTGACTTATACTTTAATTCTCGATCGACAACTTGGAAACCAGAATAGGGAAAGAATTAGTCTTGCTGATATAGGAAAATTATTAGCAAAAAATAATCAGCCAGAATTGGCAATAATATTTTATAAACAATCAATTAATATTACAGAAAAAATCCGCCAAGATTTACAGGTTTTACCAGTAGAGGAACAAAAGTCTTATGTAGACGGCACTATTACTGAAATATATCGGGCTTTAGCTAACTTATTACTGGAAGAAAAACGAGCTATAGAATCACAGCAAATTCTTGATTTGTTGAAAGTACAAGAAGTATTTGAGTATATGGGAGGTATCAAACCTGATAATGATAAACCTAATGAAGTTATTATGCTAAGACTAGAAAATATTTTCAGGGAAAAATATTCTCAGTTCTTAGATGAAATAGGTGAAAATGTCAAACAAAATCAGAATATTTCATTAGAAAAATTAGTTGCTATTCATGATTTTTTTCGTAGTGAGGAAATAACAGAAATTAGGTCAGAAATAAAGAAGAAAGCTAAGAGTCAAAGACTTACCCCTGAGATGTTAGTTTTATTACAGGCTGAACTAAAGAAACATAAAAAAGAAAATGCAGTAGTCTTATATCCCTTAATTTTAGAAGATCGCCTGGAATTAATCTTAGTTACTGCTAATTCTCCCCCAGTTCATCGGACGGTATTAGTTAATCAGGAAGAATTTGAGCAAGTGTTTTTTACATTTAGAGTAGGATTAATTAATAGAAGAAAAGCTAAGAATATCTCTGATTCTAGAGTTGCGCAAGCAGGATTAAAGCTTTATAATTGGTTGATTAAACCAATAGAAAATGACCTGAAAATTGGTAAAATTAAAACTATTCTTTATGCACCAGATGGCAAGCTCCGTTATATTCCTTTAGCAGCTTTATATGATGGAGAAAAATGGCTGACAGAGAGGTTTAAAGTTAATAATATTACTGCTGCAAGTATTATGGATTTAAGTCCAAGGAGAAATAGAAATATCCGAATTTTGGCAGGAGCTTTAACTGAAGGAAATTATAGCTTTGCAATTGGTAAAAAACAGTTTGAATTTGAAGGTTTGCCTTTTGCGGGAGTAGAGGTAGAACAGCTAGGGAGTATGTTTCCTCAAACCAATAAATTATTAGGAGATGATTTTACTAAACAATTGATGGAGTTAAGGATGTCTAGCCATAGTTTAATACATTTTGCTACTCATTCTGCTTTTGTTAGTGGTAGTCCAGAAGATTCTTTTATATTATATGGAGATGGCGAACTTTCTAGCTTACGAGAAGTAGAAAACTGGAATTTAAATGGTGTAGAATTAGTAGTTTTGAGCGCTTGTGAAACTGGTAAAGGAAAACAGCTAGGAGATGGTTCAGAAATTCTGGGTTTTGGTTATCAAATGCAAGTGGCTGGTGCAGCAGCAAGTTTAGCAACTTTATGGCGAGTAGATGACCAGGGTACTTCTGAATTTATGAATAATTTTTATACAGCTTTAAAGAGTGGAATAAATAAGGCTGGAGCTGTACAAAAAGCACAAATTGCGATGATTAATAGTAAGTATAATCATCCTTATTATTGGGCTCCATTTATTTTAATTGGCAATGGTTTTTGAAGAGAGCATAAGGTTGAAATATTATAGGTTATGTAGCATTTCTCAGTATTAGACCTCTCCAGAAAAGAGGGAATACTTAACTGGGAACACTTAACTGGAAACAGGGGAGAGTAATTGATAATTTATGGATAAGAATTGATTTTATTTTTCATTTTTGGAGAAGTCTATTGGTGTTTAGATCCAGCAATATGGTAAGTAATGCGATCGGCAAGTTGTTTACCTACAATTGGTTTAGAAATAAACTCGTCAAAACCACTGTTAAATACTTCATCGCGGATTTCTACATCTGTATGAAT
>NZ_JAAHGT010000456.1 GCF_010672385.1 Okeania sp. SIO2F4 | reverse complement strand
AGAATTTATTCCCCAACAAACAAATGCTTATGCAGTAACAAAATCTCAAGAATTATTTTCTCGTGAAGCAGCAGTTCTCTATCAAATTCAACATCCCCAAATTCCTAAATTTAGAGCTACCTTTGAGGAACATCAACGTCTATTCTTATTACAAGATTACGTTGAAGGCAAAACCTATAGGACTATATTACAAGAGCGTCAGGTGACAAATAGTTTGTTCTCAGAAGCAGAAGTGTTAACTTTTTTAGAACAAATGTTATCGGTTTTAGGTTATATTCACAATTTTGGAATCATTCACCGAGACATATCTCCAGACAATATCATTAGGCGTGAAAGCGACCAAATGCCAGTATTGATAGACTTTGGCGTAGTTAAGGAAATAGCTACAAAAGTTCAATCTCCCGACTTAAGTGTACCTCTGACAAATGTAGGAAAATTTGGCTACGCTCCCTGGGAACAAATTCAATTGGGAAGAGCAACAGCAAATAGCGATCTATATGCTTTGGCAGTTACGACTGTTGTACTGTTGACTGGAAAAGAACCTCAAGAATTAATCGATCAAACTACATTAACCTGGAATTGGCAACGGTCGGTAACAGTTAGTCCAGAGTTGGCTGAGATTATCAATAAAATGTTAAGTCGTCAACCAGGCGATCGCTACCAGTCTGTCTCCGAGGTAGGGAAAGCTTTAGCAACATTACCCGGTGTAAAATATCAGCAATTACCTACTATTAACCAAGAACAAAATAACTTTTCTCCCTCTCAAGAAGTGACAGTAGGTGGAACTCCAAATCAAAATCCTAACACTAATAATAATGATAGCTTTTTTGATAATTATAAGTGGACTGCAACTGCATTAGTGGCACTATTAGTTGTATTATGTGGGGTAGCTTCTTGGGGTGTAGTTAATTTTATCCTCAAACGCAGACAACAACAACCTCAACTTGAGAAAAAAACTGAAATTAATCCCATACCGATACCAACTTTACCAAGTATTGCTCCTACTCCATCATCCCCTTCTCCAACAGCTACATCAACATCATCACCATCACCTACTGTGTCACCACCACCAATTATTTCTGCACCATCCTCAACACCAGAAATAGAAGTGAAACCATTACCTACACCCTCTGCTCTTTCTGAAACTCCAGCAATAAGTTCACCGACATTGGTTACTTCTGAGGAGCGTCTCAATGTATTGCCTGGGGAACCTATATCTATTGAGGGTAATTTGAAAGGGAATGAAACTATTAAGTATATAATTTCTGGCACTCAGGGGCAAAATTTGAATTTATTAGTGACAGGGGAAGGGGTATTAATGAGTTTATTGGGAGCAGATGGAGCAGCAATAGATCGAGTCTCTGAGAAAGTATCTATTTGGAAAGGAAAGTTGCCTACAGATGGTGACTACAAAATAATCCTGACTCCTTTACGTGGTTTACCTGGTACTGACTACAAGTTAGATATTAATTTAATTAATCGCACACCTAAATTTACTCCTACTACTACTCCAGAAGCAACAGACTCACCTATACCTACTACTACTCCAGAAGCAACAGACTCACCTATACCTACTACTACTCCAGAAGCAACAGATTCACCTATACCTACTACTACTCCAGAAGCAACAGATTCACCTATACCTACTACTACTCCAGAAGCAACAGATTCACCTATACCTACTACTACTCCAGAAGCAACAGACTCACCTATACCTACTACTACTCCAGAAGCAACAGACTCACCTATACCTACTACTACTCCAGAAGCAACAGACTCACCTATACCTACTACTACTCCAGAAGCAACAGACTCACCTATACCTACTACTACTCCAGAAGCAACAGACTCACCTATACCTACTACTACTCCAGAAGCAACAGACTCACCTGGACCTATACCACTCAATAAACCCTCCAAGAAGCAGATAGTAAAACCATTTCCCATATCAACCCCACTTGAAAAACTCAATAAAACTCCGTCGAAATTATCTCCACCTAATCCACCCTACACAAATTAAGCATCAAAAAAATGCCCTATAGTCTCGTCCTCAACCTAATACCTCAATCACCTATTCCTACCGGATATCTAACAGGTAGACATCTCCATGCTTTATTCTTAACTTTAGTTAGTTCCGTCGATAA
Organism: Okeania sp. SIO2F4; assembly: GCF_010672385.1. GTDB lineage: Bacteria > Cyanobacteriota > Cyanobacteriia > Cyanobacteriales > Microcoleaceae > Trichodesmium. The sequence goes on along the minus strand of NZ_JAAHGT010000456.1, from coordinate 5,422 downwards.
AAATTTAGGCGATCGCCTCCATGAATCTACTGCCAATAAACCTTTTACTATCAGTCTTTTACAAACTAAAAAACCCCAGTCAAAAAATCGCCACCATACTCTCCAATGGCAACATAAAAATTATATTCAAGCAAATACCAATTGTTGGTGGCGAATATCTCTTTTAGACGAGAATTTATTTGGCGAATTAACTAAACTTTGGTTGAATATTAATCCCGACAAACCCTGGCATTTAGGTCCGGCAAATTTAAACATTATTAGTATTCTTAGTACGCCGAAATCTAATCAACCCTGGGTTGGTTCTTTTTCCTATCAAGAATTATATGAAAATGCTTCTAACTCTCAGAGAATTATTACTTTAAATTTTGCTACTCCTACTTGTTTTCGCCAAGGGACTTATGATACCCCGATGCCTACTAAAGATTGTGTGTTTAATTCTCTATTGAATCGTTGGGATAAATATAGTGGGATGGAATTTCAAAAAATTCCACTTGAGTCTATTTATCCAAGTTATCTGGATATTAATACAGAAATTGTTTCTGATTCTCGGAGTAAATTTATTGGGGTAGTGGGTGAGGTTACTTATCGAATTTTTGGAGATATTGAACCAGAGAAAATTAAACATATTAGTGCTTTAGCTGATTTTGCTATTTATTGTGGTTTAGGGAGAAAAACGCCGATGGGAATGGGAATGGTGAGGAGGTTAAATAATATGGGGGTTAATTAATAACTAACATGAAAATGTCATTGCGAGGATTTCAAGCCTCTTGGGGATTAACTCTAGCGAAGGTTAATTAATAACTAACATGAAAATGTCATTGCGAGGGGGAATAATTGATAGTTAATCTAACAAATGAAGCCATTAATACCCCCGAAGCAATCTCAGGCTTAATTAAGATTGCTTCCTTCCACGCAGTGACCGTCGCAATAACTAAAAACTATCTTTTAAACCGTCATTGCGAGGGGGAGTAATTGATAATTAATCTAACAAATTAAGCAACTAAAACCCTTGAAGCAATCTCAGTTTGTATCAAGATTGCTTCGGCGGGATTAATCAGAGCAAAAAATAGCTTTCTTATTTTCTCCATCCCGCCTCGCAATGGCAGACAATTTTTTTAGTAATTAAGTCTTTATACTATCAAAAAGCAAGGTTTTTTTATGCAAAACACTGATTATGTTCCAATTGCTGCTTTGAATCAATATAGTTATTGCCCTCATCGTTTTTTGCGGATGTTTTGTGCTGGATAATTTATGGATAATCAATACACAATTGAAGGTACAACTTTACATGACCGTATCCATACTTTAGGTGAAGGAAACCGAGAAGATGTTTGGCAAGTTCGTGCTGTTTGGTTAAAGTCGGAAAAATATAAATTAATCGGCAAATCAGATTTAATTGAAGCTGAAAATGGTGAATTTTTTCCTGTCGAATATAAACGAGGAAAAAAAGGAAAATGGGATAATGATGAATTACAAGTTTGCGCTCAAGCTTTATCTTTAGAAGAGATGACCAGGAAAACTATTAATACTGGTTATATCTATTATGCTGAATCTCATCAACGGCAACCTGTGGAAATTTCAACAGATTTGAGAAACCAGGCGATCGCTACTATTTCTGATGTGTTGAAGTTGTGCGAGTCGGGAATTGTACCTCTGGCAATTTATAGTCCTCGTTGTCGTGGTTGTAGTCTTTTTTCTCAATGTTTACCTTTAGCAAATGAGCGAGTAAATAAATATAGAGAAGAGGTTTGCTGACACGGATTATGCCACGGATATACGGATTAAGTAACCTAAATGTAGGCTGGGTTGAGGTACGAAACCCAACATTACTGATATTAAAATACTCAAAAAAATTAAAAATCAAAGATAATTATGATTGCCACAAAACCAACAATTATCTATCTAGAAAACACCAGAGTTTAATGTTGGGTTTCACTATCGCTCAACCCAACCTACTACTGAAACTTTAGTTTTCTTACTCCCTCTTCCCTGGCTATTCCTGATAAGGAACTCCTGAAAACCTTGTGGGAGGGTGGGGAGAGGGGGAAGAGGGGGAAGAGGGGGAAGAGGGGGGATTCATTAATTGATAATTGATAATGGCGAACTTGATAATTACAAGAAGGTTTTAACCGTTACACCAATTGAAGATCAGGAAATATTATTTCTTCTCAAGGGGAGATTGGATATGGCTAGGTTTCCTCAGCATCCCTCGACCGCTTTTTTCCCCTATCCAAGGGGAGGCTTTAAACCAAAATTATTTAATTATTAATTATTAATAATTAATAATTCGGTAAGAATCTTGGGGTGAATTTCTTAAAAAAATGTACTTTTCAATACACTTTTCTCAGGAAAAAGCCTCTCAAATGCTTATTCATAACTTGTCTATGCGTGTCAAATTTTATGTTAAGAAAGATGTTTATAAAGCATAGCTTCCCAGGGAGGGAAGGGGGCTGGGGGGTTAGGTTTTTCTAATAACTGAAAAAGCCGATCGCTGATAAATAACTAATAACTGAAATGGGTACTACTTACATAACTCACGAAGATGCTTTTATCGGTAAAAATGATGAACGCTTAGTCGTCAAAGCTGATAAACAAAAACTTTTAGATATTCCATTAATTAAAGTAGATGGAGTTGTAATTTTAGGTCGAGCAACTGTTTCTCCTCAAGTGGTAATGGAATTATTATCCCGACAACTTCCTTTGTCATTCCTAACAGCTAATGGCAAATATTTAGGCAGACTAGAACCCGAGATGACTAAAAATATTTTTGTTCGTTCCGCTCAATGGAAAGCTGCCGGAAAATCTGAACAAGCTGTTCATGCTGTTAAAGGTTTTGTTCGGGGAAAATTGAATAATTATCGAAATATTTTATTGCGTCGGCAACGGGAATCTTCCGAATTAGATTTCCAGCTACCCTTGAAAAAAATAGAAGCAGCGATCGCCCCGATTAATTCTACTAATAATATAGATTCCTTGCGCGGATTAGAAGGTGCTGGAAGTGCTGCTTATTTTGGTTGTTTTGATCGATTAATTAAAGGGTCAGATTTTACCTTTGAAGCTCGGCGACGTCGCCCACCTACAGACCCAGTTAATTCCTTATTAAGTTTGGGTTATGCTTTGTTGCGCCATGACGTACAAAGTGCCTTCAATAATTAATAATTAATAATTAATAATTACCTCTTCTTATAAGAGATAGGATTGGCGCTCAAGGAATTTTTTTCTTCTCTTGGTTGATTGGAGGCTAGCGTTCGCGTAGCGTCCCGGAGGGAACGGAGACCTCGCCATCCCATCCTAACGGACTGCTCCGCAAACAACCGCTTTTTTATCCATGAATGGAGAGGCTTTATACCTTGATGTTCCGGTAAATATTGTTGGTTTCGATCCTTATTTAGGTTATTTACATTATGAACATTATGGTCGTCCTTCCTTAGCTTGAGATTTGATGGAAGAATTTCGTCGTTTGGTGGTGGATAATATGGTTTTAAGTGTTTTAAATAAAGGCTTATTAACCCCCGCCAACTTTACTTCCGAACCTATAAGTGGGGCGGTTAGTTTAACTAAAGAAGGATTGAAAATTTTCCTGCGAGCTTATGAACAAAAAAAACAAACTCAATTTAAACATCCGGTAATACAAAGGAAATGTTCTTATCAAGAAGCTTTTGAACTTCAGGGGCGACTTTTAGCTAAATATTTGATGGGTGAAACTGACAAATATCCGCCTTTAATTTTGAAGTAATTGCTGTTAGATATTTAGAGGCAGATGGAAATACAAATGTTGTCGAAATCTGCCTTTTCTTTTCTGTCTATTTTTTGGGGAAATAATTTTTATGTATGTGGTTGTTTGTTATGACATTTCTGATGATAAACGACGGACAAAAATTCATAAGATTTTAAAATCTTATGGTCAATGGATGCAGTATAGTATTTTTGAGTGTGATTTAACTCAGACTCAATATGCTAAGTTGAGGGGGCGTTTGGCCAAATTTCTTAAAGGCCAGGAAGATAATATTCGTTTTTATTTTCTGTGCCAATGTTGCCAGGGGAAAGTAGAACGGATTGGTGGGCTAGAAGTTAGGGACGATACTGTATTTTTTGTGGAATAGGAGGATTTTTGCGCGGATGGGTAGCTGTACAGCAGAGGTGGGGGAAAATAGGGGGTTGAAATTGTTTGTGGGTAAGGGGTTGAGGGCGATCGAGTCTGGCTGGAGATTCGCGCAAATATTGAAAGCTTTGTTTGGTAAGGGTTTTGGGATTTGTTCTCGGAAAGGGTATTGTAATTTTTTGATGGTTTATTGTAATATTGAGTTGATTCGCGCAAATGAACCTCGAAAACTAAATATGATAAGGGTTCTAAGATCCTACGGTTTAAATAACTAATAATCCCTATTGGGGATTGAAACAAAAAACCTTTGACCCCTGGTAGCGGTATTAGGTAGAAGCGCCTGTTTAAATAACTAATAATCCCTATTAGGGATTGAAACTTGAATATATTCCAGCTTTAAAATATTGCAGCCAGGTTTAAATAACTAATAATCCCTATTAGGGATTGAAACGGGTTCTTCCCAATCTCCAGTAAGGTCTTCTGGTTGTTTAAATAACTAAAAATCCCTATTAGGGATTGAAACAGAAACAACAGTAGTAAAGACAACCATAAGCTGTAGGGGCATCTATGCGAATCGCCCCTACAATATCTACAAAATATTTCAAGGATTGAAACTATTAACTTTCAAACCAAATTCTTAACTACCTCAATAGCACTTTCTGGAGTATCCACAACAAAAACTGTTTCACAAGACAAAGCCACAAAAAAAGCCTGAGTTTCCAAACTACCACCCAACAAAATCACCCTTTTATTATTCTTAATTGCCAAAGCAACTTCTGAGGCAGTACCCGCTCCCATCCCACAGGCAATCACAACATCGCTAGAGAGCACATTAATATTATTCCGACTATTACCCATATCAGTAACAATAGGAATATCCACTGCCTCAGAAATACCATCAAGATTATTCCCTGGCAAAATACCAATAGTTAAACCATTAACAGACTTCGCACCCCGACTCGCAGCATCCATCACCCCGATATTTCGCCCACCCGTCAATAAAACCCAAGACTCTTGAGCAATTAACTGACCTAGTTTATAGGCATTTTTCAGGTCTGTTGAAGTAGCGCCACCTCCCGGACCCATCACACCGATGATAATTTTTTTCATTTTATAGCTAATTAGTCCAGTAGGGTACGTTAACGCAGTGTAACGCACCATCTTACAGCACTTTCCGTTGCCTGTGAGATACACAGCTAACAGGTAAGATACCTGTGCTACAAGAATTTTACCATTTTAACTTGTACATTATTAGTCCGAAATATGCTGTCATACTGACACAGATTCAATGGTGCGTTACGACGGATTGCTAAATCCTTT
>NZ_JAAHGT010000455.1 GCF_010672385.1 Okeania sp. SIO2F4 | reverse complement strand
TCCTCACTATACTCGACCTGCTAATTTTCGTGGTTGGAAGGTTCCAGATGTTTTGCTTTCTGGACATCATGCCGAAATAGCAAGATGGCGTTATGAACAACAAATTCAGAGAACAAAGTCTCGTCGTCCAGACTTGCTCAAAAATGATGATAATTGATCGAATCAAGCTTTTTTGAATAGATCTAAGGCCTGGGGTCAGAGAATGGGAAATAAGCAATGGGCAATAGTTTTACTAAAAATTTTTCTTGCCTACTTATACCGTTTCACGGAAGTTAAAAGCGAGTGCATAATTCTGAGGTTTCCTCAGAACGTAAGACACACATCTGAGAGTAAAAAGTTATATTTTATAGGCTTAAAACTTTTACTCCACAGTAATTTCAGGAAATTATTTCACTTATGGGGTTTGAAACTATTTGTAAAATCTTTAAAGTTTAAAGTGAATTGGTATTACATAATTAATAGAGATGAAGATAGGGAGTATTGGAATATTTTTTAACCTTTTTTGGGTATTCCCTCCCTCCATCTCCTGACTCGGTCATCTTGATTCTTGTTAATGGGACTTAGACAAAACAGTGACCAAAAATAGGCTTAAATATAGATAGGCAAAAGCTTTAAAGTTCCGAAATTCATGCTTTACCTACCAAAGTAAGTAACCAAATAATCAGAAGATTAGACTCAGCTTGGAGTAGTTATTTTGCCGCTTTAAAAGAGTGGCAAAAACAACGACATTTAAATTTTTAGGGAAACCAAAAATTCCCAAATATAAACATAAGACAAAAGGTCGAAACATACTGCCCTATCCAGATGAATCAATTTATCAGAAAGCCTGAAAAAGGTTTTTGAGTAAGTTTGAGTAAGTTTAGTTGAGCGGTGGAGAGCATTTAGGACTTTTTTAGAAGGAAAAGCGAAAAAATACGGTCGCGATCTAAGAGTGATTAATAGATAGGAACCTACATCTCAAACTTGCTGTTGTTGTGGGTTTAAAGGTGGAAAGTTAGACTTTTCAGGTGGGAGAATGGGAGTGTCTAAACTGTGGAGCAAAACATGATGGAGACCAGAATGCAGCAGACGAGCAGACCCTATAAAGGATCGCCCAGAAATGGGTTTGCTTAGTCTAACAACCTACCGAAGAGCTAGGGTTCAGCAAGAATATCCGCGCCTTCTAGGCCGGGGAGGATGTCAACGGAAAGATACCAAATGGGTTCTATAGACAATTCAAACAAGAATTAGGCCACGATAGTATTTGTTAAGAAATTTAGATTTATCTAAATCTTAATTGCAAAATCGTAATAATTGCCACTTTAATCATTATTTGAATGATAGGTTTATACAACGTTGTTAGTTTTGACATCCTCCTGATGTTGCGCATAGCCTGACAATGCGGGATTTACTGACTTCGCCATGGGCAGTTTCTGCTGACCAAGAGTGCAAGTCTTCAAACAACGTTGAGATAAATTGTTTAAGAAAAATATCCAGGGTTAAAAATGTATAACAATCGTTCAAACCGTGACCCATTAGTTGTAGCTATTACTGCTGCTTTAGGAGCTGGTGTAGCTACTTCTTTTGCTGTTGCTCAAGGCCAAAATCCTATGACTGCTCTAGGAATTACGATTTTTGCTGCTATCGTAGCTTTAATTTGCGATCGCGCAGGTTTAGTTTAAATCTTGATTTGTGTCGTACAACAAAATGATGGAAATAGATGCTTGGAGGCACAAATAAATTAAATTAGCCTCATAGATGCTCTACAATAAAATTATTGTACTGAGAATATGATAGACATCTGCGGAAAATAAATAAACCTTTTAGTTATATTAGCTAAAGAAAAAAAAGTCACCAGAAAAAATTCTTTTTTCTGCCTTTTTCGTAAAAATATCTTATCTGTTCTCTGTTCCCAGTTAAGTGTTCCCTAGTATGCCCAAAAAATCTATATCTTTTTCACGCCTAGGTCTAATAAACGAGGGTTTTCCTATTAATGAGGTTATAGTCTTTTTTTTCTTCCCCGTTCTCTGTTTCTTGTGACCAGTTAAACTGTTCCCTGAAGTCCAAAACTTTTGGATATCAACAATTTGAGAATTCCAACTTGATTCTGCAAGGGGTATCCCGTTATAATGTCCGATTTAACGGGAGTGGAATTGTCGAGAGTAAATTAAAAAGGTGTCGATTGATATATAAATATAGCACTTAAAGAGTAGTATAAAATTATGATAATTACTCAATTGCTACAAAATTAAGCCTACTTGTGAACAGTCAGTCAAAATTGATTATTGGCTAGAATTGTTACGGCGACATTGGAATTATGCTCTTGGTCAACGATTAGACTGGTTGAATAGAACTAGATGTCAAGTTGACCGTTGCTCATTAATTTCATGCTCTTTGCCCAGCAAAGAGAAGATTTTGGCGCTCAATACTGCTCATAAATTGGCGAGAAAATATGACCTAATGACCTAATTGCTGTCGAAGATCTTAATATTAAAGGTTTAGCTAGAAACACGAAACTCTCAAAATCAATTTACGATGCAGCCTGGGGTGCTTTTATTGAAAGATTGAATGAAGTGGCGGTCAAACGCGGTGTTCATGTAAGTAAGGGCTAAGTAAGGGGGAATGGCCATTCCCCCTTACTTCCGAATCATACATCGCATCCATTGCAGTAATTGTGGTCAAAAAGTACCTAAAACTTTGTCAATTAGAACTCACTGTTGTCCTAAATGTAAAGTAGTTTTAGATCGGGACGAGAATGCAGCAATTAACATATCATTAAATAAAGCATTAAACGAGGTGGGTATCATCTTGTCTGCTTGTGGAGGCGTAGATATTAATCAGCCTGTGAAACAAGAAACTTCTTTGTTTGAGAAGCTCTTGTTATAATCTCCGATTTAACGGGAGATAACTTCACCAAGAAAATGGGTCTGAAGCCTCGCCCATAAGCGGGCGACTTTTTATTGGTTTATTGGTGAAAAAGTAGTAAGTATGCTATCATATTATTAGTTTAAACAAAAATTATGAAAGCTAGATTTAAATATCGTATTTATCCAGCACCGGGACAAAAAGCCAGATTAGCAAAGCTGTTTGGTTCTGTTCGTGTTGTGTGGAATGATAGTCTAGCTTGCTGTCAGGAAAAGTACAGATTAGGAGAAAAGAAACCCACTAATTCTGAGCTACAAAAACTCTTTATTACTCAAGCAAAAAAGACTGTATATAGAGAATGGCTATCGGAGGTTTCAGTTGTACCATTACAGCAATCACTGAATGATTTAAACCAAGCTGATCAAAACTTTTTCAGTTCTACAAAATGCCAGAGAAAAGGCCAAGCCATAAAACCTCCCAAATTTAAAACTAGGAAATCACGCGCAAACTGCTAGATTTACCTTGAGGGGGTTTAAAGTACATCAATATCAAGTTCCTAGCAACGCTAAAATTGGAAAGCTTAAAGTCGCCTGGTCAAGACAACTACCCAGTGAGCCTAGCTCAGTAACAGTTATTAAAGATTGTAGGGGCGATTCGCATAGATGCCCCTACTAGATACTTTCTTAGTTTTGTAGTACAAATACAACCAGAAACTTTACCCAAAACTGATAATTCAGTAGGTATAGATTTAGGAATCAAAACTTTTGCTACAGTAGGGACTACAGTAGGGACGTTGCATGCAACGTCCCTACATGGTCAAAAAATTGATGCGCCAAAACCACTAAAGAAACGAATTAATAAATAGCCTCTTTCAGAGGAGCTTCGCTAACGAAAATTAAGCAAATCATTATCTAATAAAACTAAAGGATCTAAAAGGTATGAAAAAGCACGGGTTAGAGTGGCTAAATTTCATGCCAAACTGAAAGATACGCTTAACAGATTTTCTGCATAAATTATCTACTAAAATAATTAGTGAAAACCAAACAATTGTTTTAGAAGTATGACAACGTTTCTGGTATGGTGAAAAAGCGGTGCGACCCCGCGACGACGAAAGTCGCAAGGAAACGCGCACCAAGAGACCGTAAATTATCCAGAGCAATTTCTGATTTAGGTTGGAGAACTTTCAGAACATTCCTAGAAGGAAAAGCAGAAAAATATGGTCGTGATTTTAGAGTAATTAGTCGTTGGGAACCAACGTCCCAAGTATGCTCATGCTGTGGCTTTAAAGGTGGCAAGGAGCGACCTTAAGGTGCGAGAATGGGAGTGTCTCAACTGCGGTACAAGACACGATAGAGATGAGAATGCAGCAATAAATATATTAGTCGCGGGCGGGCAGTCTGAGACATTAAACGGACGTGGAGGCAAGCGTAAGACTACTGCCAAAGTAGCAGCAGCCAATGAAACGTCAACCCACCGAAAAGCTAGGGTTCAGTAGGAATATCCGTGCCTTCAGGCCGGAGAGGATGTCAATGTACCTGTTTAATAATCAATAAATCAAACCAAGTAATATGTAAGGATTCAAGTATTATGGAAAAGCCTATAAATCTTAATGGGTAAGCATTGACCGCATTTGCCTCCAAAATTATATTTTCAATTAGAGATTGCTACAAGCCTTTATTTTCGTGATTATTTAGAATGAGGCTGTTAAATTGTTGAATCAGTCGTTTTCAGAAGTCTCTCTATAACTGGGTTTGAGATACCTGAATCCTTACAGTAATATTATATTATAGTCCACCCTAGAGCAAGGATAGGAAAATACCTAGAGATATTTTAGAAACTTCTCTAGCTTTGTATATAAAAATTTCTAGTTATACTAGACTTTAATATAGTGTAACTTAGTAATAATTATAGTAAGCATTAAAGTATTAGTAGTCAGCTTTTACTGCTGAATGGGCTATAAGTCAGGTTTTCGGTGGGTAAAAAAGCGCCAAGTAATTCATGATGAAGATCGGCAAAGAATGCTTTGACCGTAACTGTTTATTTTCGCTGATAATTTTTAAATGGCTGACAGCTAATAGCTGAGATCTAAATGCTTACTAAGCAGATATTTTGCAGTCTTTGTGAATTTTCAATACTGAAATAGTTAAAAATATACTTAATTGTAGTCATAAAAAATTATCAAACAATCTCAATACTAAAATTAAATTTAGCTTGTTAATCTAAAAACTAGAGTCTCCCAGGAAAATTTATGGAATCCCTTGCATACTTAGAATTTTTTCTCGTTAGTGAAGAAATTAAGGATTTCAAACTTATTGAAGGACTTAACTGGAAAAAACTTTCTAGCTTCGCTTATATAAACTTTTTATCATTAGTAATTATTAATTCTATTCTGATTAATGCTAGTTTTGCTCGGATGCCAGAAATTTCTGCTCCTGAAACAAATAGTTATTTTAATCTGAGCCAGACTAAGGAAAATATAATAGCTCAAACACAACTAGCAACAAACTCTTTCTTTTCTGGATCTAGACCAGAAAATAATGCAATTCTTTCTCCTAATAGTGCAGTCTATCTAAGACGTGGAGACAAAGCTGCAACAGTAGCAGCAGTTCAAAGAAAACTCAGAGAACTAGGCTATTTTAGTGCTAACCTAACTGGCTATTATGGCCCAATAACAGAAAGAGCGGTTAGACAGTTCCAGGAAGACAATGGTATTAAACCTACTGGTGAAATTGAACCTACCACCTGGTCATTACTATTTGTCGGTAGAAGAACAACCCAAACTAATAGCTTGTTATTAAATTTTCCCACAAAAGTATTATCTTTTGGAGAAGTTAGCCCTCAAGTAGGAATTATTCAAAGACGTTTAAAAGAACTAGGGTTTTACAGAGGTCCAATCAATAATATTTATGACCAAAATACTAGAACTGCGGTCATTAGATTTCAAAGTGTTCATAGAATTACACCGACGGGTCAGGTAGGGACTACCACTAGAGACTTTCTGTTTGATAATAAGTCTGTTCCTGTGGAGAGAGTATTTCTGCGACGTGGAAACACAGGTCCTGAGATAGGAAAATTACAACAACGTTTACAGAATTTAGGTTATTATCAGGGACAAATAACTAACTATTTTGATCGGATTACAGAAATAGCAGTAATTGATTTTCAAAGGAGAAATAGAATTACTCCTACAGGTATAGTTGGACCAACAACCCAAGCATTTCTATTTAATCCTAATCAAGTTTTACCTCCAGGTCCAGTATCTCACTCCAGAGCCAATTATACTACTGGGCAATACTCATCCTTAAACGTGCTACAACGAGGCGATCAAGGTTTGGCTGTAAAACAACTCCAGATTTTGTTAACAAGATTGGGTTATTATCCAGGGTTCATTGATGGCTTTTTTGGACCGGGGACAGAGTTTGCGGTCAGACGCTTTCAGCAAGATTTGGGATTTGTTGCTAGTGGGGTAGCTCGAAGAAATACATTACAAGCGTTAAGACATCCTTTGATTGTCACCCAAAATACTTCTGGGCAAGAAGTCAGTTATATCGGCAGCCAAAGACAAGTGTTAGAACTTCAAAATCGACTTCGTTTACAAAGACTGTATTTTGGTCCATTGAATGGAGTTTATAATTCAGAAACAAGAGCAGCAGTAGCAAAAGCTCAACTACGTTATGGAATTACTACAAAAGATATTGGGGATTAACTATCCTTAGCTTAACCGAAGATGAGAGACAGGCGGTTTTAACCTCTTGAAGAAGTCATTTATCTCAACGTTAGCCCTTGACCCGCGCTCTCCTGACAAGGGAGCGTCGCATGGGAAAACCAATCAATGTTGCGGTTTTTCCAATAGTTTGCTTTAATAGACTTGTCGCTTTATAAGGTAAAGTATAGAGTTAGTAGGGTGTTTGAAATGGCACAATGTTAGATATCAATCGGGTGCTAAAAGAAGACCGCTGATTAAGGGCATTGACTGGACTAAACCGTAAGGCATTCGATGAATTATTACAAGCTTTTTGTGTCCAACTTGAATTGGAAGCGATTGCCAATACCCAAAAACCAAGACTCCGATCTCTGGGAGGAGGAAGAAAAGCGCGATTGCTACAAGCTAAAGACAAGTTATTTTTTATCTTGTTCTACTTTAAGTGCTACCCTACCTTTGATATGGCAGGAGTATTGTTTGATTTACACCGCAGCAGAGCACACCATTGGATGTTAAGACTACAGCCATTGCGCTTAGAGTGCTTTAGGGCAGAAAATGGCCTTACCAGAACCTAAGTTACAGAGCAAGGAATTTGTCAACATCAAGCCGACCCACGAAAAAACCTCGAGGGAAGGAATTAACTGACCAACAAAAACATCTCAATAAAGAAAAAAGTAGCGTTCGCGGAGCGTTGCCTCAGCAGTATCGCGTCAAATGTGAACATACAATATCTGGGGTAAAGAGATATAATGCAGCTAGAAGATTATATCGAAATCACATCAAAGATTTAGATTATCGCTTCATGTTCACTGCGGCTGGACTCTGGAATTTCTACTTAATGGCAGCATAATTTAATGATTGAAAGGTAGAAATTTTCCATTTAACTTTTAGGTTTTATTTCGCGACAATTCTAATATCTAAAGGCTGCTGGGCTAGCAGTGTCAGCGCCAGTCGCTCATGGGGGAGACCCCCTTTGGCGGCGCTGTCTTGTCTGTGGAGCGCGCCTTTAGACCGGAAAGAGGC
>NZ_JAAHGT010000454.1 GCF_010672385.1 Okeania sp. SIO2F4 | reverse complement strand
TCTGTCCTTGTATCTTTCAGTTTGGCATGAAATTTAGCTACTCTTAGCCTAGCTTTTTCATGTCGCTTTGTACCTCTAGTTTTCTTAGATAATGACTTACTTAATTTTCGTTAGCGCAGCTCCTCTGAAAGAGGCTACTTCTTAATTCGTTTTTTGAGTGGTTTAGGAGCATCAATTTTTTGACCATTGCTCAAAGTAGCAAAAGTTTTTATTCCTAAATCTATACCTACTGAATTGTCAGTTTGAGGTAATGATTCTGGTTGTATTTCTACTACAAAACTCAGAAAATATCTATTAGCTGAATCCTTGACTACTGTTACTGATGATGGAACAGCAGGTAATTCCCTTGACCAAACAATTTTCAGCTTTCCAATCTTGGCGTTGCTAGGAACTTTATGTTGACCAACCTTAAACCCTTCCTTTGTAAACCTAGCAGTCTGTCTTGACTTCCTACTTTTGAATTTAGGAAGTTTTACAGGTTTACCTTTTCTCTTACCTTTTGTAGACCTGAAAAAGTTTTGATCAGCTTGGTTTAAATCATTTAAAGATTGCTGCAGTGGTATGTTAGAAACCTCTGACAACCATTCTCTATCTTCAGTCTTTTTAGCTTGAGTAATAAATACTTTTTGTAGTTCAGAATTAGTGGGTTTCTTTTCTCTTGATTTGTACTTTTTCTGACAAAAAGCTAGACTATCATTCCAAACAACACGGACACAACCAAATAGCTTTGCTAATCGGTATTTTTGTCCCGTTGTTGGATAGATCCGATACTTAAATCTAGCTTTCATAATCTGATGTTTAAACTAACAGTATTATAACATAATTTATCAAGCAAAAAAAATTAAAAGTTGCCCTAGAAGGGCGAGGCTTGAGACCCAATTTTTCGGTCAGTCCAGTACGAAAATTTCACTATCCATCTCTGCTGGCTGGGTGCTTCAGCAAATGAATTAACTATTGCTCTATACGCATGGGGAAGAGAAATTTCACTATCCATCTCTGCTGGCTGGGTGCTTCAGCAAATGAATTAACTATTGCTCTATACGCATGGGGAAGAGAAATTTCACTATCCATCTCCTCTGGTTGGGTGCTTCATAAAATGAATTAACTATTGCTCTATACGCATGGGGAAGAAAAATTTCACTACCCATCTCCTCTGGCGGGGTGCTTCATAAAATGAATTAACTATTGCTCTATACGCAATAGTCAGATTTTTTTGACTATTCATCTCCTCTGGCTGGGTGCTTCATAAAATGAATTAATTATTGCTCTATACGCAATAGTCAGATTTTTTTGACTATCCATCTCCTCTGGCGGGGTGCTTCATAAAATGAATTAACTATTGCTCTATACGCATGGGGAAGAGAAATTTTGACTATCCATCTCCTCTGACTGGGTGCTTCATAAAATGAATTAATTATTGCTCTATACGCAATAGTCAGATTTTTTTGACTATCCATCTCCTCTGGCGGGGTGCTTCAGGGAATGAATTAACTGTTGCTCTATACGCATGGGGAAGAGAAATTTTGACTATTCATCTCCTCTGGTGGAGTGCTTCAGAAAATGAATTAACTATTGCTCTATACGCAATAGTCAGATTTTTTTGACTATCCATCTCTGCTGGTGGAGTGCTTCAGAAAATGAATTAATTATTGCTCTATACGCAATAGAAATATTGGACTGACACAGCTAAAACTGTGCAGACCAAGTTTTTCGTATAATTCTTATGATTATGGCAAGGTTTGAGGATTTTTTTCTCATGCAACATTTAAGGTGTGTCAGCCCACTAACTTTTACTTTTCGACTCTAAGCAACAAAAGGATCTCAAGATTTATCCTTAACCTCTTCTTTAATAGGCAAAGTAAGTTGAGAAAAATCTGGTAATCTGACAAGCTCTTTTTCCTTCTCTTTCAGTGCCATTGGTAAACGCAAAGGTTCAGGTTTTTCTTCAATCAGATGACCAGCTACAGGCAATGTTCTTTCTAAATCATCCAATGGTCTAGGAATTACCATTACAGCATTTAACTCTCCAATTCTTTCTGCTTCGTGCATTCCAGCTTCTACAGCTACCGCCACATTAGAAACCGAACCCCGAACAATAGCAGTACACAAACCTGCACCTGTAGTTTCATAAGCAGTTAACTGTACATCAGCAGATTTGAGCATTGCGTCACAAGCTCCCACCATTGCAGGAAAACCTCTAGTCTCTATCAAACCAACTGCCTTATTTCTAAACTCAGCAGAAACTCTACCTTGAGATACTTTAACTAAAAGACTACCAATAGGTAATACAACTTCTAAATTAGGTAAAGGTCGAGGAATGACAGTCTTAGAAATAAGTTGTCCAAATTTTTCCGCTGTTTGTGCTCCAGACTCTACCGCTAAACGAACATCTGCTATACCACCACGAACTACCGCCGTACAATATCCACTACCAATTTTTTCATACCCTACCAACATTACGCCAGATGACTTCAGCATCATATCAGCAGTACCAACTATGGCCGGAAAACTTCTAGTTGTTACTAAACCAAGAGCAGCATCTCCAAACTTGATGGGAGATTCAATAGACTCTAGCTTATAGTTATTGTGGGTTTGTATTTTCATTTTCTACCTCTTTGACTTCGGCGTAGCAGTTAACCCACCTAACTCTCTCCAACATTCTAGCTGATGGTCTTTAGGGCTACTTTGGGAATTTTTTATATCAAATTAAAAATATAAACTGGTTTAGCTCACCTAAAATTACAGTTAAACTCTCACCAGTGGGAGTTTTCAGATTAAGAAGTTAATTTTTAGACATTATTAATCACTTTTTGTCCCTAAAAGATAGAAAGTTTTTTAGGTATGTCTCTACTTAATTTTAGATTATATTATATTATATATTTTTTTTTAATAACGATCAAGTTATCTCGATACCAAAGAAATGTGTTCTTGTCAAACAGAAATTTTCTGTTTATCTGCTAGAAACTCAGTAGCTGCAAATTTACTATCAAGTCTGGGTAAGACGATATATTTTAGTCTTCATCATCAGGATGAGAACTCAAAGAATTATTATGAGGAAATAAAGTCTTCATTATCTGGTTGACATACTCCTTACCATAAATTTTAGGATCGATATTTGGAGGTGACTCTTCTTGTAATTGAGTGTTAGCTTGTTCAGTTTCTGTATCAGTTTCCTCTGAAGATGAAGCAGTATTTGCTGATTGTAATTGAGTCTTAGTTTTTTCAGTTTCTGTATCAGTTTCCTCTGGAGATGAAGCAGTATTTGCTGATTGTAATTGAGTCTTAGTTTTTTCAGTTTCTGTATCAGTTTCCTCTGGAGATGAAGCAGTATTTGCTGATTGTAATTGAGTCTTAGTTTTTTCAGTTTCTGTATCAGTTTCCTCTGAAGATGAAAAAGTATTTGCTAAATTTGAACTATGATTATTTTCCTGGGTTTCATCTGAGGATAGATAACTTTGAGCTGACCTTTGATGAGGTGAAGATATAGTAGAATTCTCTAAGATTTGTCGTCCTGAATTGCCAATAATAGAAGTAGGTAGTACAACTTTATCGGGTTCCAAATCTTGTTCTATAATAGTTGCCAAAGCACCAACACAAGCATTAGTTCCGATCTTACTCTTACCAACCAATAAAACACCTGAACCGATAGTAGCTCCTGATTCAATTTCAATATTGCCCTGGTAAGCATGAATAATAGCTCCCATACCAATACAAACCCCCGCTGCAATAATAATCTGACATTTATCAGCAGCTTGAATAATAACACCAGGAGCGATCGCCACACTTGGATCGATTTTTACATCACCACTAACAAAAGGCTCAATATTTGTCATAATTTGTAGTGGTGGCAACTGCATAAATACTCCTTTTTATAATAATCCTTTTAAGCATAAAATATTAGGCAATATAAAGTTAATTTAATCTAATTTTTCCAGAAGTAAATGAATATTATTTTGTAGTTGCAAAAGAGGAGGTTGATCAGGATTGTCATCCAAATCTTTAACTAGCCAATATTCAATTTTATCAACCCATTGAGGAAACTTAGATTCCATTAAAGGACGATGAGCAACTCGATCGACAGCAACAACTTGAGTAGCATTTTCTAAATCTATTTGTTTAACTTCCATTGGTTCCCTCAAAGACACAGAATCAATCTGAATATCCAAAGATTCTAAAGCTTTGATAACCTCCGATGAAATAGCACCCACATTACCAGATTCTGGATTAACATTCAAACCCCGTGAATCTGCTTGCCATTTTACTCCTTTTTTTGAGGCTAAATCATTGAAAAAATACTCACTAAATCTACTGCGATAATAATTACCCGTACAAAGAAAGAGAATTTTTTTCATAACTATATAATTATAGTGCTATTAAGTATGAGCAAAGTGATACTGTTTCACAGAACTCAAAAGTTAAAAGTTAAAAGTAAGATTTTATAGGCTCAAAACTTTTGCTATACAGTAATTTCCGGAAATTATTCCACATTTAAAGTAAATTGGTATCACAACCAAAACTTTTGATTTTTCACCATCGAGTTGTTTAATTATTGTAGCTAGGTTCCGAAAATATTAGGTGAAGCGGGAATTAGGTTGTAGGTTCTAGTGTCTAATTGCATAAATTAATATACTTATTGAGCCAAGAAAAAAGCTTCAAACCTAAGGAAATCCATACAAAAAATAATATTACTAACTTTTGCAACTAAACACTAGGTTATTGTTTTTAGGTAACAATATTTTACCCAACATTTATCATTTATAGGACTTACACAAAGAAACCCGGTTACTAGGTTGGTTCCGTAAGTCCCGATCTAAACACCTAAATACCTACACAATAGCTAAATACCTACACAATTGGGTTTAAAACCAACCATCTTCACAGCGTCTGGAAAAAGGTGCTAAGTCGTAGCGTAGGTTACTCACCTAAAACCTACCACCTCACACCTAACACCTGCTTCAATTACCCTTACCGTTAGGTTGCTGAATAATCATTTCTAAAACACGGCGTTTCGCTTTAGGGTCGATACCAATCAAACGGACATATTCTCCCTCATGTTGAGCCAAACTTTTCTCTAAAACTGGGAAAACATCAGCCTCACGTCGAGCATCTATTTGAGTATCAGTTTTCCAAGAGCTAGTGCGGAAACGACGTTGGTCAGCATATTCCGTACCAATTTTGTAACCGCCAGCAATCAAAGAACGAACTTGTTCAATTACATCTTGATTTAACTTCTGGGTTGTAGAAGAAGCTGTTACACTACTATAAATAGGTATTGGTACTGGCTGAGCAGCACTATTACTTGCTCCATTAGAAGTAGCCTTAAGAGAAGCAAATCCCTGACCTTTACCATTTGGCTGTTGAATCACAGTTTCCATCACCCGACGTTTCGCATTAGTATCAACACCAATTAAACGTACATACTCCCCACTATATTCTGCCAAAGCAAGTTCAAGTTCAGTTATTGCTTGAGAGGGATTAGTAGCAGAGATAGGAGCGCCACTCATCCAGGAGCTAGTCTTAAACCGACGTTCATTAGCATGTTCTAAACTAATCCGATATCCTTGATTAAATAAAGAACGTACTTTATCTACAACTTCCTGACTTAAACCAGTTTGAACTGCACCATTTTGGTTAGATACAGGAGCTTGATAACTTCGAGAAGTAGATACAGATTGTTGAATTGAGCGATCGCCAGGTTTTTGAATTAATACTTCTGCAACACGACGTCTAACACTAGGGTCAACACCAATTAAACGGACATATTCACCACTGTGTTCTGCTAAAAATTGTTCTATATCAGCCCAACCTTGCATTGTCGGACCATTTTGCCAGGAGCTAGTTTTAAACCGACGTTCATTAGCATACTCTGTACCAATCTTGCATCCTTGAGACATCAAAGAATTAACTTGGTTTACTACTTCTGGAGTTAAACCTGTAGTATTTCCAGTAGTAGTTTTAACCCTGGTAGGAGCAGCAGGAACACTGTAGTTACCAGTAGTTGATTTTTGAGCAACTTTTTTACCATCAGGACGTTGAATCATAATTGGAGATATGCGACGTTTAGCTTTAGGATCTATACCAAACATCCGTACATACTCTGCAGCATGCTCTGCTATACAACCTTCTAGAGCTGCTACCACTTCTGAAGAGTTAGTGCTTTCAATTGGAGAACAAGTCTTCCAAGAACCTGTTTTGAAGTGACGAGTGTCAGCGTGTTCTGTACCAACATAATATCCTTGGGATACTAGCTGCTTTACATGAGCAATTACTTCTGGGGTCAATCTACCAGTTCCTCCTGAAGAGCTGTAACCGTTACCATTTGTGTAATTAATGTTCATTTCATTTCTAATAGGGGTAATGCAAGACATATTGTTCGCACACAGATAACCTTGTCGTAAAGATTCGTTAATTCCCACCACATGATGGGCAAACTCCATATCATCGGGTAGTACATCTGGCAAACGGTCTGCTTGCTGTTGATTCGTAATAATTGCTCCTGAAGGCACATACTTACCAGGAGCAATTTCTACATCTTGGATCAGAGCGTGGAGCATAACGATACACCCTTCACCAATGCGAGCGTTAAAAACTGTAGAACGAAAACCGATAAAACAGTCATCACCAATGTAGCAAGGACCATGAACTAGAGCTTTATGAGTGATAGAAACATTGTTACCTATCCACACAGAATACTTTTGTTGGTCATCACCTATGACTCGTCCTTGTTCTAAACCGTGAATAACTACTCCATCTTGGATATTAGTTCCCGAGCCAATAGAGAAGGGAGTACCTTCATCAGCACGAATTGATGTGCCAGGAGCTACTAATACATTAGCTCCAACGCGGACATCTCCAATAATATTGGAAAAGGAGTGAATATAAGCTGTCTCGTCAATCTTTGGCTGCACCAAGCCTTTTGACCAGGGGGTAGGTGGAGCTGCTTCGTTACGGTGTGGCATCTATTTTTTCCTCTCTCAGTTAAATGTTGGGTGTTGGGTATTTGGTAAATTTCTTGTTGTTAATAGTTCAACATCCAACAGTTCAACAGTTTGGTAGTAGACTGTTCAACGATATTGGTCTTTTTTACCATAGATCATGCGATTGTCCACAGTTATCGTGTCAATAATAGCTACTACTCTGGCATCTACAGGAAGTTTTTCACTGCCAGGTACTTCACGAGCTGCTCCACCACGGCTAACCAAAACCCATTCATCAATTCCGGCACCGACATTATCGGCAGCTACTTCATACTTTGGTAGTGGATGGCCTTCTTCGTCTATGAACTGCAACAGAAGTAGCTTTGTTCCTCTTAAGCTAGGCTCTTTCTGGGTGCTGACAACAGTGCCACGAACTCTGGCAATTTGCATGATCTGTTTGAATTACATGATTTCAGATTTTATATTTTTACCTGAACAAGGTTTTTAAGCTTACCAATAGTAATGTTTGTCAGTTCATCCTGCTTGATAAAACTGATATAAAACCTCACAATTAGTAACATTCCACCAATATATATAGCAGTTCTCAGGGTGGTTAAAACATTCTCGCGCCTCTCCAATGTAGTCATAGTCAGAATA
>NZ_JAAHGT010000453.1 GCF_010672385.1 Okeania sp. SIO2F4 | reverse complement strand
TCGCGCGTTGTGCGGAACGCTAAACGCGCGTTAACGCTGCGCGACATGAAACGCGTAGCGTCCCGGAGGGAATGGAGACCTCGCCATCCCATCCTGACGGAATGCTACGCTTTCCGACCGCTCTCTTGGTCGATTGGAGGCAAGCGAGGAAACCTCGCCATCCCATCCTAACGGACTGCTCCGCTTTCCGACCGCTTTTTTCCCCTATCCAAGGGGAGGCAGAGTAAGCTGAATTATTTAATTAGTAATTAATAATTATTAATTATTCGGTAATATCTTGAGAATATCTCAACCAGGACATTTATTAAGTTTAGATATAGACTCAACAATAGAAGATATTTATAATTTAAACACTCTATCTTTACCATAATTATTGACAGGTGAAAAAGGAAAAAACGCCACATTCATAATCGTTAATAACAATGGTGAATTAGAATTAGCAGATAATACAATAATTGCCGATACAGCAGGAAATGTATTTGTCTCTGGAAAAATACATTTATCAACTCAAGAAAAAGAAAGTAATTTTATTGTCTTAGATAACAATGATATAACAGTCGATAGTTTGATATAAAGTTCGGTATTTGTAGAATTAAAAGCAGCTTGAAGTATTAATATTAATGCGGATATTGATACATCAGTTGGAAATGGAAATATTGACTTGTTTGGTAATAATAATGAAATGAATATTGCTAACCGTTCTGACGGGAAAGCTTCTATAAATCAATTAGATGAAACGACATTAAATGCTGGAAGTGGCAGGATTAATATTCAGTTAGGAAATTTAGGAGAAGTAGGTGATATAAATCTGGCTTCTTTAACAACAACAGGGCAGGTTTTAGTTAATGCTAATAGTGAAAATATTGCTAGAGTTTCTGAGAATTATTTGATAAATGTCGGGAGTGTTTTGTTTCAAACATCTGGGAATGGAGGAATAGGTTTAATAGGTGGATATTTGCGGTTGAATGTAGGAAATTTAGAAGCAGTTTCTGGTAGTGGGAGAGTATTTTTTGATGTGGCAGATGTGAATATTGGTGGTGTGAATGACGATGTAAATAGTATTTTAGCTGCTTCAGGAGGTGATATTACTCTGGATAGGGAAGGAGATGTGACTGTTACTAAGAATATTTCTACAGAGCTTTTTATTGATGGTGAAACAGGTGGGGATATCAACCTTAGTGCCAACAACCTTTTTGTTATTGATGCTGCTTTTATATCTGCCGTTGCCTATAGCTTTATCCTTTCCTTTTTAGGACTACCTACAACTCTATTGCTGTTCTATCCAATGGTTAAATAAAAGGCTTGTTTATTTTCTGGTAATGTCTAACGATCCAGACTTGATATAATATAAAATCCGGTTATACAGTAATCCCATGCATTACTTCCTCTTAATCAGACATTCTATTGAATACGAATTTAAAAATTTAATAGTTCAATTCTTTCTTTATCCGCGCCTCCTAGGTCTTGACTCCTGACTCCTAGGGCGATACGATAACTAATTACCCAGATTCTATATAATAGGTTGTATGGTTCAAATTTAAATTATATCAAGTATCAAAATTATGATCGATCTAAATCTTCAAACTCAACTTCAAAAAAGAAAAAATCCATTTGGAAGTAGTCGAGTTGATCATCCTTTTCAGGTGCATAATGATGCAGATAATGTTTTTAGTAAAGAATTTCATAGGATACAATCTACTCTAAAAGATATTAAGCAAGATATAAATCATCAAAGCAAAGGGGTTGTAGTTATAGGAGAACCTGGGTTTGGCAAAACTCACCTAATGATGCGACTAGCAAATAGTAGATTAAAAACTAATCGACTATTATTTATTCGTCAACCTAATAATCCCGATGCTGTTATATATCATATTTATAGTCGGATACTTGAATCTTTGATTAGGAGTATACCAAAAATTAATTATACTCAACTAGAATATTTGATTGCTAATAGTTGTGCCAATATTTTTAAAGAAATTATTGTTGAAAATCCTCATCTATATTTGCAAAAAACCAGTAAAAAAGACAGGGATATATTAGCAGCAGTCGAACATGGAAACTATCTGAAATTACTCACCTATTTATCATCAGATACTAAAGCTAGAAGAGAACTTTGGGAACATATAGAAAATCGAGTTTATCTGTGGTGGGTGACAAATTATTCAAGCGCAGGATATGCACCAGAAATATTAAAAGGAATTATCAAGTTTTGTGGATATAGATCCATAGATTATCGTTGCATCATTAGAGAATGGTTGGCAATGAATGAAGTACCTCAAAAATACTTAGATCAGGTCAGGATAGCATCCTGGAATCAAAGTATAAATCGAGAAGAAGTATCTCTAGAAGCATTAAAGATATTTGGTTATTTATCACTTTTAGATGAACCTTTAATTATTGTATTCGATCAGTTAGAAGGTTTGGGTAGGGAGTATAATCAAAATCTTTTGCATAGTTTTGGAGAAGCTATCAAGGAAATTTTCACCCATGTTCCCAATAGTTTGATTATTTTCAATTTATTTCCGGATCGCTGGGAACAGTGGCAACAAGAGTTTGATGATTCTATTATAGATAGAATTTCTCAATGTCAAGTTTTCTTACACAAACCATCTGAACAACAACTAAAAGCGATTCTCAATGAAAAATCAAAGTCTATAAATATTCCGATAGAGCAAATTTTTACTCCACAAGAAATTCAGACTATCTTAAATAGAAATTCTGTGCGTGGAATTATTAATTCTGCGGCTGATTTCTATAATTATAAAATTCATGGTATTTCCTTACCTGAGTATCTAAATGTCGAGACAAGGAACAAAATAAAATTACAGGAAAATTCCAATTTACAAAGTTTAGCCTCAGACATTAAACAAATTAAAGAACTTGTTCTCAAGATAGCTGGAAAACTGGATATTGAATCTAATCTAGAAACAAATTTAGAAGCAAAAGTCGATAAAAATGGTAAAACATCTATTACTGAAGCTACTCAAACTAATGCCGATAAAATTATCACAGATTACCTCAATCAGCAATATCATGAACTAGAAGAAAACTATAGTGAGTCTCAAATTATTACCAGTAGTGATGACCGAGGAAAATTGGAGAAAATTTTTGAATCCTTTAAAATAATTAAACCAGATATCAAGTTAGATTTTCTTGCCTTAGATAGACCTAAAAAAATTCCAGACCATTTAGTTATCCAGACAACAAATCTAGGTTATGCTATAAGCTTTTTATATGATGCAGGAAACGCATTTTTTTCTCGAATGACTAACTGGAATGAATTAGTATTAAAAAATTCTCATATCAACTTTTATATGTATCGAGAGGCCAGAGTTTATCAGGTTAGTGGTGAAAAAAGTATAGCAGAATTAGATAAATTTAAAAATTTGGATAATGCCGAATATATTATTTTCACAAAAGATGAACGAATTATTTTTGAACTGGTTTATCAAATCATTGTGGATATTCAAAACCAAGATTTAGAAGTGAGTTTGGATGAAGCTTTATTGGTTGTTTTAAAAAGATATTCACACCATTCGTTATTAAAAATAGCCCACAAAGTTATAGGAAATATTAAAATTTAGTCCCAACAATAATTTTACTTCTAACTTCTGACTTATGCTATATCTCCCTAGGTTATGTTTAACTATCTAGTATTAACTCGAATTGGTTTAATATTTATCTTATCCATTCCTTTTAATTTCTTAGCGTACAATTTTACCGTTTTGGGTGCGACACGAGGGCGCACGAAGGACTAGAATCCCGCAAATATAAAGCTTACATCAGATGAGTGAGGAGCAGTCTCCTCCAGTTTAGTGTCTTGGGTTATAAGGCTAGGCATAATTCTTAAAACCCGATCGCCCCAAACATATCCAGAACAAAAGGGAGCGATCGCTTATGAGTTCAAACGTCAGCTTATATACAAGTGTGAGTGGTATGGCAGTTCAGTAATGATCGCTGATAGATTTTACCCAAGTTCTCAAATATGTTCTCGCGCTCGGGTATCAACAGAAAATGCCATTGAGTGAGAGAACTTATAATTGTGCTAACTGTGGATTTCAAGCTGACAGAGACTTTAATGCTGCTGTCAACTTAGAAAAATATGTGAATAAGTAGGTGAAGTTCTCACCGATTTTAAGCCTGCTCTTGAAGATAAGTTACAGACTGCGGTCAGTGGTCTTCAGTGAGACAGGAAGCTAGCTCCAAAACCTTTTTGGGTAAGTTTGGGTAAGTTTAGTAGAACGGAATAAAAATATTGAGGAAACCTAACCTATTAATACTAGGATTAGTTGATTAAAAACAAAATGATAAAAATTATCAATTTTGCTGAGAAATAGCTTAAAAATTAAATAGATTTTTTTTACTTAGTAATAATCAAGAAATAATCAAGAAATAATACTATATTCTTAGATTATATTATGAGAGGCTGTTTGTAAACAATTGCGAAATATTAGTAGCGATATAGCTGCCGCTAGGCTCGACCTTTCATGTCGCGTAGCGAAACGCTAACCGTTTGAGCATTAAACGAATCATTGAAATATTAATGAAGGCTTCGCACTTTGTGAGAATTTTCTTCATAATATGCAACAAAATCTAAGATTATGCCCGATCCCAAGCAAAACTTCTTTCCACTACCTAACGTCTGGGTAAAGTTATTACAGTTTCAAGGCAGATACAGCAGTTTCCGAAGCTATGAGGTACATATATTCAGGGTTTTAGGGAGTAGGGGAGTAGGGGAGCAAGGGAACAAGCAAAAAATATTTACCCCATCAAAGGTCCAGTTATTGGACCTCATAACAACGGGAAACGCTTTAACTTTACTTTACAAAACTTTATAAATAGTTTCTTATATATTCATATATAATCTCACATATAATCTAATTAAATGATTGACAATATCAATCTCAGGAGTATAACTCATGGTTTCACAGCCACAACTAACAGTTTCAAAAAATCAGAATGGGTATAAGAGTCCCTTCGAGCAGTGGGATGAAATAAGCTGGATTAGAGCGAAACCAATTAGAGAAGGAATAATTTCTGGACTACCATTTTCTCCAGACTTAGTACCCCTAGCAAGTCATCCCGAAATTGCTAAGAATCGTAATAGTTGGATGAAAGCTTTAGCTTATCAATTATTAGGACATCTCAGATTTACAAACATACTTGAACTGAGTCATGTCAACCCTGTCACTGCTGGGTTAGCAGAAGGACGTGCCCCATTTAGAATAACTTATCAACAACAAAGTGATGCCTTGAGAATTTACTGCGATGAAGGAGGTCACGCATTATTTACAGAACATCTCGCTAAACAAGTAAGAGAAACTTACGGAATAGATCCATCTATGATTGGTCGCCCCAGGTTTGAAATAGAACTTGAAAAAATTTTAGAAGAGCATAAAACACAAATTTCTCCTGATTTAATAAAGTTATTTTTTGTGGCTATTTCCGAAACTTTAATTACCAAAGTTTTGCACAGTTTACCTCACGATCCAGACGTCGATCCATTAGTACGAAAAGTTATCGGAGACCATGCTGCTGATGAAGGACGACATAATATTTATTACCGTACTCTTTTCCCAATGATTTGGGATAGTTTACCTTGTTATCATCAAGAAGAAGTAGGGAAGATTTTACCAAAACTTCTTTGTGCTTTCGTGGGTCCTGACTTAGAATTTGAATACAGAGTTCTCCGCCAACTTGGTTATAATTCGGAGGATGCCAGAGGTATGTTAGAAGACATTCACCCCGTTAGTAAAACGTGTGAAAGTGCTAGGAAAGCAGCAGCTCCTAGTTTAAAAATGTTTGATGAAGCAGGAGTTTTTAATATTGCTGTAGTTGAGCAAACTTTTGCCGATCATAGTTATTTAGTCGAAAAAAATTAGAGGAATTTATAGGTGTGGGTAAAGTAGAAAATTATGATTTAGTAATTAATAATTACCTGTTGCTATAAAATAATTGTTTTTCTGATTTCGGGCAATAAATCGTAGTGTATCTAAGAAGATATTTTCTACCTTAGTATGAAAGTTTTCAGTCTATAGCATTCCTATTTTATTTGTGTATAAAAACCTTACTGCTTTTAGGGAACACTTAACTGGCGGGAGTTTCAGGTTTTTTATCTACTTTTTGATTTATTACAACCTATGCGCGGATTGCTATATAAATCTGACTCTTAACTTTTTACTTAGGTCAACTAGAGCTAATATCATGTCCGGTTGAATAGTTATAATTAGAAGTTAGTAGTAGGGATTTAATTATAACTTCTAGATAAGGCTAGAGCAAAACTACAAACAAAAACTTTTTTTATCACTAATTATCCTGACACGATATCAGTAGTTAATAAGAACAATTTTCCCAACTTTTTAGTCACTAATTTGAAGGTTAAGTATCGGGCGATCGCTCTAATTTTTTCTTCTTTCTTAACTGCTCATTTTTTTCTCTAATAACTAACTTTGAAGGTTAAGTATCGGGCGATCGCTCTAATTTTTTCTTTTTTCTTAACCACTTATTTTTTTTCTCTACTAACTAACATAGTGCTATATAAGCTGAATTTAACTTAAGGAGTATGGGATTGAAAGATACAAAAAATGCTGTTGTTATTAGACATTTAGCTTTTGAAGACTTAGGCACTTTAGCTGATGCTTTGAAACAACAAAATTATGCAGTAAATTATCTAGAAGCTGGAGTAGATAATCTAGCTAAAATTGATTCAGAGAAAACTGATTTACTGATAATTCTTGGCGGACCTATTGGAGTTTATGATGAGCCAGATTATCCATTTTTATCAGATGAATTAACTTTATTAGAAAATCGTCTGAAAGCAGATTTACCTACCCTTGGTATTTGTTTGGGTTCTCAATTAATTGCTAGAGCATTAGGAGCGTCAGTTTATGCAGGTTCAGGTAAAGAAATTGGCTGGTCGAAATTGGAGTTAACTCAAGAAGGAATCAATTCACCTTTAGCTGATTTATCACCAGAAAATACATCTGTTTTACATTGGCATGGTGATACTTTTGATTTACCAGTTGGTGCAACTTTACTTGCTTCAACTTCCAAGTATAAAAACCAAGCTTTTAGTTGGGGAAAAAATTGTTTAGCTTTGCAATTTCACCCAGAGGTAACTACTATTGGATTGGAAAGATGGTTTATTGGTCATGCAGCAGAAATATCTACAACTTCAGATGTAACTGTTACTAAGTTAAGACAAGATACAGCAATTTATGGTGAAAAATTAGAAGTTTGTGCCAATCAATTTTGGCAAAGTTGGTTATCAGAATTCGAGAGTAGTAAAGAGTTTCGACTTAGTTAACAATTTGCGCAATTTAGCGATCTAATAGGCTAGTTCTCTTCACATAGCATGTAACGAGGGTGAAATTTGTATCTTCTGCACTAATCGCTGCTTAAACATTTCTGGGATGTCTATCTATATAGACATAGACCACAGAAGAAATCCCGCTTGCTACGCTCGAACGGCGCAGTAAGGGTTTGAGGACTTTTTTAGTTATGTTTATTGACAAAGACTTAAATGTAAGTATAGACTGATAAGATGCGGTTGGCTTAACCGTCAATGCCTGTGGATGAGTAAC
>NZ_JAAHGT010000452.1 GCF_010672385.1 Okeania sp. SIO2F4 | reverse complement strand
TTACCAGAGCACTACGAGGAACTGCAAGAAATTCATTAACTTGGTCAAGGTCAATAACTAACTCATTTCCCAAAAATGGTATTGCTAAATAAGTCAAATACACTCCTAAAGCTACAAGAGTAAGAGTCAAAGTAGCAGGTAAAGTAAAATGAAGTAGGGAGCGCACTATACTACGTCGAGGTAACAGCCCTGGTTTAGACCAAATCGGAATACAAAAAGTAGGAAATCCTACTGATATTAGAGTTACCACAGCACTGTGCTTATTTAATAGTGGGAAAGTTCCTCCGATAAATCCACCAATAAATCCCGTAGCAAAAATCAATAGACTAACACAGAATACCCGAATCATAAATAATTTCAATACATCTTGTATACCATTACGAATACGTTGTCCTTCCAAAAAAGTATGAGGCAAAGAGGCAAAAGAATTTTTCAACAAGACAATATCCGCCACACTACGAGTCGCCTTACTACCACCTTCCATAGCGATCGCCAAATTAGCTTCTTTCAGAGATAGAACATCATTAACTCCATCCCCAATCATCGCGACATAATGACCTTGCTCCTTCAAACTACGGATCAGTTTAGCTTTTTGCTCAGGAGTGACACGACCAAAAATTGTCTTAGATGCTGCTGCTTGAATAAACTGAGCTTCATCTAGTTTGGCTAATTCAGAACCAGAAATAACTTGGATATCTGAACCAAGTCCTGCTTGTAAAGCTAAAGCAGCTACAGTCTGAGGATTATCTCCAGAAATCACTCTTACCTCAACTCCCGCTTCCGAAAAACCCTCAATGGTTTCGCGAGCTTCAGCTCTAAGTTCATCTTGAAAGCTAATAATTCCGAGAGGAAAAAGTTCAGTAGGTAATTGTGGTTGTTCTAAATCCTGGTTTAAACTATTAATGTTGGAGTTATGGGCAAATAAAAGGACTCGGAATCCTGCCATTACTAATTCTTGAATTTGCTGAGTAACTTTCGTACTCAGGGGTGTAACTTCAGCTAATATTTCTGGAGCGCCGAGAATGTATGTTCCAGATGGTGAATTTTCCTCTTGACTGACAAAGCTCATACCACTCCATTTACGAGCCGAACTAAAAGGAATTTCAAAAATTAGAGAACGTTTATTTCCTGAAAATACAGTTTCTACAGCCTCAATAGTTTGATTTTTAGCAGTGGTACTAGCTGCATAATCAGCTAATAGACTCTGTAACTTAATTTCATCAAACCCAATGGGATAAATATCTCGTAAAATAATACGGTTAGCAGTTAACGTCCCAGTTTTGTCCAAGCATAAAATATCTACATTACTCAATGATTCAACAGCATTAGCTTGCTGAATTAGGACTTCCTGTCCCACCATTTTCACTGCACCCAAAGCATAAGCAAGAGTGATAGCCAAATAAAGCCCACTTGGGACTAGACCCGCAATTACAGCAGCATATTGAACAGTATCAGCAAATGTATAAAATCCAAAGTACCAATTAATAGTAACCAGTATCCAGAGAAAGCAAGACAAGAGTAAAAATACTCTGATGACCAAGTTAATTTCTTGTTGAAGGGGGGTATAAATTTGGCGAAATGCTCTAGCACTAACTGTTAGTTGATAGGCCAAACTTTCGATTCCTACTTTTTGAGCTTCATAATAAGCAGTACCACTGACACAGAAGCTACCAGAATAAACTGGTTGGCCTGCTTTTTTAGGAATTAAATCGGATTCTCCAGTTAGAAGTGATTCATCTACTTCTATTTTGCCTTCTCCTACTACTTGTCCATCAACTACTATTTGATCTCCAGCATTAGCTACTAATATATCTCCTACAACGATCTGACTGGGATCTATATTTTGTTGTTTACTTTCTCGAATAACGGTAGCTAATGGTCTAGTTAATAAGGCAATTCGATCTAATTTTTGTTTAGCCCATATTTCTTGGCAAACACTAACTATAACGCCACCTAAAATAACAACTATTACCAGGAAAGCATCGCCATAACGAGAAAGAGAAATTAAAACAAGGCTAATGCTGAGGAAAACGGTATTGATAAAAGTAAATAAGTTTTCTTTTAATATCTGGCGGTAGGAACGACTTGTGTGTAGTTTGACATAATTTCCTCGACCCGCAGCACGAAGATTTACTACTTGGTCTTCTGTGAGACCGTGAATGATTGAAGTATTGTTAATATCTTGGCGATCGATCATGACATTTGTGCTCAATATCTCAAAAAAAATTATCTCTTGACAGTTTCAGCAAAAGTTTTCAATATTCAGTCAATGGCCTTTCGGGGACAATAAATTAACTGAAGTTGGTATCAACTCAAATTATCGCTTTTACCACTTTCTATTAATTAATAATTAAACAATTCAGGTTTCAAGCCTCCACTTTTAATAGGATAAAATCAAAAAAAATCCCTAAGTGTCAATCCCCTTATTAAAAGAAGGAGTAATTATTAATTGTTAATTTATGAACTAAAGCGCCACTTTTTTCCTCATTAAACTACAAATTATATCGTGGATATTAACAGTTTATCTAGTAGAAATTGCGAGTAAATTTAAACTTTAGTTATAATACGAGATACACTCAAGAAATAGATCGTACTTTGGTAGTAATAGAAGCTAAATTCAAAGGCAGTTAAAAAAAATCAGTATAGGGGGATCGGTAATGTTCGTTCAGCCAAAAAACATCAAGCGAGCAAATTTTCAGCGCTGAAGTAAAAGCCTTTTTTTTACAACAAAAGCAGGAAAACCTGGCTCCTTATATCTACAGTAAGCCAAATCCAGCTATTACAAACGATCCAGTTAACGGAGCAGAATTATATATATCAAGAAGTCATTGATCATGTTCCTGATTATTACCCTTATAAGAATGAAGTTGAACTGATAGGTCAAGTAGCGTCGTCGGTAGCAGCTTATGTGTCAGAGGATGCTACTATTATTGAGTTTGAGCCAGGTTCAAAAACAGCATTTAGAAACAAAACACTTCCTTTATTAAAAGCTTTGGGCAAAGCATATAAATACGTTGGTGTCGATTTATCTGAAACTTATTTGCAGCGAAGTTTAGATATCATCAAAGGAGAATTTACTGACGTGGAAATCGAAGCAATAAAAACAGAATTTATTCAAAACTGTAGCTTGGTTAAAAAATTCAAGAAACCTGTAGTCTGGTTTCCAGACAGTACTATCGGTAATCTTAAACCTGAAGATTGTTTAAACTTCTTAAAAATGATCGCTTTAGAATTACAGCCCAACGGTTTATTAATTGCAGGAATAGATGGAAATCAAGATCGAGATTCATTAAGAAAGGCATATTACGAGCATCCGAAAGTTCGTCAATTTCTTTTGAATATTCTTTAGCGAATTCCTCGTGATTCTCCTATTACTAACTTTAATCCGGCAGGCTTTAAATTTCAGATGGAATGGATAGAAAATGAATATTGCCTCAAGCAAAAATTTGTCGCTATTGAAGACCAAGAGTTTATTTTATAAAATCTCAGTATCACCATCAAAACGGGAGAAGAGTTCTGCTTTGGAAGTTCATATAAATATCCTGTAGAAGTATTTCAAAATATGGCTAAAGAGAGCGGATTTAACTGTTTAGATTGCTTTATTGATAAGTATCAACGGATGACAATTCATGTTTTAAAAGCTGGGAAAAAGTAAAAATATAACAACCAACTTAACTGGTGACAGGGATAACCCGCATTTCTCACAAACTAATTTGAAAAGCTGATTTGAATGTCAAAAATTGAGCTTTTTCAAAAATCAGAGAAACTTTGAAGTTAACTCAGATAAAATTCAATCTTTACCATCAAAATTTCCCAGTATTGCTTGATTTTCAAGAGTTGATTAACTCAGAGAAAGCACGACAAAAAAGACCGCCTAACTTTATCAATAGAATTAAGTAGGTAGGCGCGAATAAACGTCACTATGTAACGAAATGTTTACCGGAAAATTAAGGTATAAAGCCTCTCCATTCATGGAGAAAAAAGCGGTCGGCAAGTGGAGCATTCCGAAGGATGGGATGCCGAGGTCTCCTCGGCATATCCAATCGACCAAGACAGCGGTTGTTTCGCTTCGCGACATGAATTGCTCGCAGTCCGTTAGGATGGGATGGCGAGGTCTCCGTTCCCTCCGGGACGCTACGCGAACTTCGAAGCTTTGCGAAGGGCAAACGCTTGCCTCCAATCTCCCAAGAGAGAAGAAAAAAATTCCTTGAGCGCCAATCCTCAATGTTATAAGAAGAGGTAATTATTAATTATTAATTATTAATTATTAATTATTGAAGCACCTCATACCCTTTAGATTGCTTCTTTCCACTCTGCTCCAGTCGCAATGACTTAGTTGTAAATTTTCCCACCTAACTAGTTATTATGGATGAAAACTAGTTATTATGGATGAAGTCTTAAATTACTGGTTTGAATTTTGCCCATCTAATAATTTGCTTTCTTCTGTGCCAAACATGAATAAGTCATTCGAGCGTTGGTTTGCTGCTAAAGAAGATATTATGCAATCTTCCATTTGGAATTCAGTTTTTGGTGAAGTAGAAAGTTGGCCTGATACTCCTAATGCTGAACTGGCTAAAGTAGTCCTTTACGATCAAATTTCCAGAGGCTGCTTTCGAGGCACATCGGCAGCATTTGCTTATGATGAACAAGCAATTTATTCGGCTAACCGCTTTTTAGAATTTGCTGATTCTTATGGGACAAATTTGGATTCTCCAATCTGCCTTAGCCATTCAGAGAAAAAAGATGTTCAACAACGTTAACTTAACTTAAGTGCTCAGTTTTCTCAAAAAGTTCTACAACAAGACTGGTTGAGTGAAACTACTAAAAAGCAGCTTACTCAAATACATTCGGAGGCTAAACAACACTATGATGTTATTCAGAAATTTGGCAGATTTCCACATCGAAATCAAGTACTAAATCGAAAATCAACAGTAGAAGAAAAGCAGTTTCTTCAACAAGAAGTTTTACCTACAGGACTTACGCATGAGGAAGGAAAAACTAGGACTTGAGATTGCTTCCCTATGGGTCGCAATGACGGAAATACCTTGAGGTGCGTAAGTCCTAACCTAAATGGATGTACAGTCAAAGACTTAGAATAATGAAGGAAAAAAAGTCATGCTAAAACATTACTTTCATTACCTTTACAATCGTGGTACTAACTCAACAGATCTAAAGGATATCACATATTGTCCATTCAAGGAAATAATCAATATCTACTTGAAAAAATCTGCGATTAATCGTTCTAAAGGAAGCCGTCAAAATCGCCTCTTTTATTCAATGTCACCTGTTGGTCATCGTTTTCTGGAAAACATCGATTCGGACGATCCACAGTACCAGTCTATTTCTAGACTGGCAAAACAGTTCTCTAGGGTTCTTGAAAATAATAGCAAAAAT
The DNA here is from genome assembly GCF_010672385.1 of Okeania sp. SIO2F4. Taxonomy (GTDB): domain Bacteria; phylum Cyanobacteriota; class Cyanobacteriia; order Cyanobacteriales; family Microcoleaceae; genus Trichodesmium. The sequence goes on along the minus strand of NZ_JAAHGT010000452.1, from coordinate 2,192 downwards.
GGTTTTGAAAACCGTCTCACATCTTACTGGGATTCAAATCCTCCACCATATCCAGTTTGCTCCTTAAGAGATTGTGCTTTTGGTGCTGTGTTGAATGAGGTTTGGTTCGCATTTTTTGCCAAACCTTGCCCTAAACCTGAAATCATGATTAAGGCTACCCGTAATATTTTAATGGTTGTTAAAGATTGCGAAACTGTCGATCTGAAGTCAAGAAAACAAGGAATTTTCTTAGTTTTCGACTCTGTTAAAGAAGGTATCAATTCTCAATTAAACTGCCAACATTTATTTTCTGATATCCATGAAGTCATCTTTGCCCTAATAGTTTCAGCGGTAGACGAACTTAGTGAGGGTTTTGCACATACATTAATTTGTCTATCAAAAAATTGTTCTGCTCTTCCTGATAGTGATGATGACTTTAAAATGGCCACTTATGAAGCATTACGGTTATACCCACTATTTACGATATCGGCCAGACCAGATCTTGAGAATAAATGTTTACACATGGTTAATTATGTAAACTATCACAGACGCAGGGATTTGTTTGGTGAAGACGCTGAGGAGTATAACTGGCAACGGTGGCAATGTAAAAATCTTCTGGGACAAACTTTTATTTTCGGAATCGGTAATAATCGATCCTGTCCAGGACAAAATAGTGCGATGGAAATTGTCCCAAGGATGGTTCGTGTCTGGATGCAGAAGTATAATACCAAGACTTTAATCAAACATTCTAGAAAGCTACCCTGGGGTGGTTTAGCAATGGTAGTACCAATTGATGAAAGTATCTCTTGGCTTTTATCTTGGCTACATCTGGGGCTATGGATTTATAGACAAACTATTTTTTTTCTAGCCAACAAATGGTGGATTGGGTATCGAAACTTTATTGCTTCTGAAAAGTTGCTCCAAGCTGATGACTATTATCAGGCTATCAGTATCTCATCAAGACCTGAAATTCTTCAGCGACAATAATACCATAGCACATTATGTTCTTAATTTAATCAGTCGAAAAACCTTCCCAGAAGGGCGAAGTTTTAGAGCAAATTTTCCGGTGAATACTCATCAACTGTTTGTTTCAGATGAAATCCAGTCATACTTTACAATACATTTCTCGGACTCTATACTTCCATTCAATGCAGACATAAAATGTCGGAATATACCTAGATAATATTTTGTGTAAAAGTTAGGGTGGATATCTACAGAAAATTTAAGTTTTTTTTCTTGCTCTTAAGCCTTCCTGCCTGTTGCCTGTTGCCTGTTGCCCACCTTTCCTATACAATACCGATGCTACTGGAGATGATATAATTTCCACTTTCATCCTTTCTTTTCTCCGACTACTAGACATCTCTAATAATCAAAAATAAAATCAATTATTCCACAGAAATTATCAATTCTTTCTCCCTACTCCCTCTTTTGTGTTACTTATACTATAACTAATTATCCGGATACTATATTAGATAGCATATCCTGAATTTTCTGATGAAAAGTAATGTTACTAATTTACAGAGAAGTAATAAGTAAAGTTAAGTTTTATCACTACAGTCTTGCTTTTTGACTAGGATAGGCTTTATGATGGGAATTAAGACGTAAGTATTAAATCTTTTTTAACTCTGCAAGCAAGTTTTCAACATTACTATTAGCGAAAATTATCACCTACCACACTCAAGACAAGTCAGGAGGGAATAGTGTACTTTTGAGGTATTTGTTGAAACAGAAAGCTTGGCTAACTAATCAAGAGCATCTAAACACAATTTGCCTTTTATTACTCTGCAAAAATGGCCAAAAAGAATAAATAAATGTAATTGAAATCAAAGAAAAACTAACGAAGAATCGGAATTAAACATTTAATTTAGATGTTTAAAAATAATCCGTGTTTCTGGAAGTTTCGCAATACTATGGCGAACAGACTAACTTGTTTAATTGAAAATAAAAGCTAAATGGAGAATGCGATCGCATGATTTCCTCATCTGAGACAAACTTGAATCAAGCAAATAACTCTGTTGTAGAAGTATCATTATCTGAAACAACCAATAATCAGACAACTTCTGTAGCACCTATACATACTGCCACTGGTGTTTATGTAACTATCCACGGTCATTTTTATCAACCCCCCAGGGAAAACCCTTATCTAGATGCTATTGAACGTCAACCTAGTGCAGCTCCCTGCCATGACTGGAATGAACGCATTTTACATGAGA
>NZ_JAAHGT010000451.1 GCF_010672385.1 Okeania sp. SIO2F4 | reverse complement strand
TAAGACAATGGACTGGCAAACAGTTTTAAATTCAATTGATGATTTGGTCTTTCAGCAAACTGGAAAACACCTAAATAATCTACAAATGGGAATTTTAAAAGGTGTACTGAATAACGAAAAATACAGAGAAATTGCAGAACAATATAAATGTTCCAATGGTCATGTCAAAGATGAAGGATATGAACTATTGCAACTTTTATCAGAGATTTTTGGAGAGAGGTTAAATAAATCAAATTTTGTCGCTACAGTCGAACGTTTAGGATTCACAAATTCTCAACATCAGATTATTGGTAATCCAGTACAAATTGGTAATGTTAATCTTTGCCCTAACCCCGAAACAACAGAATTAAAAAATAGGGATTTTGTCAACGAAAAATCAGATAATAACAACACGAATTTTTGCAAACCCATCATTGAAGATGTCTTGCAGACAACCAAATTAAATACTGTTTCTAAATTAATCAAACTTGGTTTAACAGCACAACAAATTGCAGAAGTAGTAGACTTACCATTAAATCAAGTACAACAATTAATGGAATAAACTTGTCTATTAGATATCTGCAAAAACTTCAATTTCCTTCATCTTTGTTACCTAGGCGAAGGAATAACCTGAATTAAACCAGTATGGAAAGCATTATCGTAGGTGATAATAGCTATATTTTCCAATTCAGCTTGAGCCATCAGCATCCGGTAAAATGGATCTCTGTGCAAAATAGGTAGGTTTCCCGCTCTCAGAGCATGAGCAGTTGTGATGGTAAGTTCCTTGAACTTTGCCTGGTATAATATATCCCGATAATTATCAACTAGCAGTTTAGCTTCAGGAAGTTTGCCAATGCGGTATTTTGTAGCAATTTCCCAAGCAGAAGCACTGCTCACTAAAATCTGATAGTTGGGGTAAAATCTTGTTAATAATTTGTCCTGCAATTAATTCTGTCTTTTCATCTGGATGTAAAATTCCTACTTCTGCCATACAGTGATATTCATCTACTGTTAGCAAACGTAGGGGGAAGTTGGTGGTATTTACTGGTGTTTTAGTGGTTGAGATGATTCTTCATTTAATTAGCTTGAATTAAGTAGGTAGGCGCAAATAAACCTCACTATGTAAAGAAATGTTGATGCAGTAGAAACACTTGAGATTGCTTCCTTCCACTCCGTTCCAGTCGCAATGACGTAGTTGTAAATTTTCCCACCTACCTACTTATAACACTTCACCCTTGTGTTTGACTAGGAATCAAAATCAAAGACCAATAGGGAACCTCTGTCGGTTCAACCTCAGTAATAGCAAGAATTTTTTGCTCGGTTTGAGTTGCCCTTTCAATATAAAGCGCCCGATCTAACAACCCTAATTCATCCAAAATCTTGCGGACTTTGGCAAAATGTCTGCCTAATTTGATAATTACTGCTGCATCCGCAACACTAAGACGATCGCGCAACTTAACCTCATCCAAAGTAGCAGGTATAATACTCAAAACATCATTGCGGTAAGTAATTGGCACACCCAACATAGCTGCACTTGCTAATGTTGAAGAAATTCCCGGTACAACTTCCGTGGGAAACTCCCCCGAAAGTCGCTGAAAAAGATACATAAATGAGCCATACAACATCGGTTCCCCCTCACATAAAACCGCTACATCTTGCCCAGCTTTTAGATATTCGGCAATCTGTTGGGCAGCTTTATCATAATAGGGTTGGGATGATTCTCGAACATTAAAAGGCAAAGACATAGGAATTTCAATCTGGTCAGAACGAATCAACTCAGCAACGATCGCCCGTGCCAAAGAGTTACCATTTTCTGAGATAGGGTAAGCAATTACTGGAACAGTAGTTAAAATGCGGTGTGCTTTAAGAGTCAGTAACTCTGGGTCGCCGGGTCCAATACCTAATCCATATAGTTTTCCTAGTTCTCTCATTCCTGAATTATAGCAGTTTGAAAAAAGTTTGTTTGTAGTTGAGCTTTAGCCCATCCTCAATATATATTTTGGGGGCTAGAGCAAAACTACGAGAGTCATTATAACTGTTTACTCTACAAGGAATTTGTGTTTAAGGTATCAGCGATCGCTAGTAATAAAAGTATAAATATGATTCAAAGCGATCGCTTATACAATTCTGCTTCAAGTGCCGAAACAGCCTCCTCAGCATAAAGGCCACAGTACGATACCTAACCAGGTTAGTAAACTTTTGGCCTTTAGTAGGGTATTTGTGAAGTTGCTGTTTATAATATTCAAACTTGGCTACTATTCCATGACAACTAATGAAATAACTTTTGAAATTTTGTATAGTTGTTTGATATGTTAGCAGAATTAATCTCATCCAACCAAGATGTTCTTTTTCTCCGCTGTTTCAAAATTTCCAAGTTAACTTTACTTCAAATTTGCTCTTATACTTGATCCCTCCAAAGTTATCGAACTTTAACCCAGGCTTAGGATTATAAGTGAGAGTCGCATAGCTAGGAACCCACCAGGGATTATCACCACTACCAACTACTTTTTCTAGTTCAATATCGTTGAGTTCTTCCCATTCGGTCGGTGCTTCAAAGCCAGGTTGTCTCTGGGGCAAGATATCTTTTTTTTCTATGATGGAATTTTCCATGGTTGCTCCTTAAATTGTTTGTTATTACTTTTTGTTTTAGGGAAGGAATAATTACTCATCCCTTGTTCTATTTATATCAAACTGCTTAACCTTATAAATGCCAAACTGGCAGCAAAAAAATCTAGTATTTAGGTTGAGTAGACCAAAGGGCTATCAACAGTATTAAAATAATTGGACAAAATTTAACACAATTAGACATTTACTGTGATATACTAGATTTATGTTTAACTTATTAAACTCTTAGAAGAGGTGCCCGATAAATTGAAATGCAATCAATCAAGACTAAATTAAAAGTCAATAATCAACAAAAAACCATACTCGCCAAACACGCGGGTGTAGCTCCTGACTACTTATAACTGGGGATTAGCAACTTGTATTTCTGAATATGAAGCTACCAAGAAACGACTGAGTGCTATCACTTTGCATGTATAGTTTGGTAGCTGAAGTCAAAAGTGAAAATTCCTGGTATTATATTATGAAGTATCAAAGTGTGCCCCTCAAGAAGCATTAAGAGATTTAGACAGAGCATTTAAAAACTTTTTGACTATTCCTCAACGTGGATTTCCTGATTGCTTCGTTCCTCGCAACGCTCCGCGGTTTAAGAAAAAAGGAAAAAAAGATAGTTTCTATCTAGAAGGAAGTATTAAAATTCTGAAAGGAAACTATATCAAATTACCCAGAATAGGAATAGTAAAAACTTACGAAATCTTACCTTCTGTACCAGTTAAAAATGTGAGAATCGCCTCTTTCAGAGGAGCTTCGCTAACAAAACGTGCGGGTAATTGGTATATAAGTTTTAAATATGATGAAAGACCAACTCCTACTGCTAAAGAAGGAGATATTATTGGTGTAGATGTAGGTATAAACGCTCTAGCAACTTGTAGTGATGGAACAACCTACACTAATGTCAAAGCTTACAAACAAGCTAAAAAACGATTAAGTCGTTATCAACGCCGTGTCAACGAAAAGGAGCTTGGGAGCAAAAACAGAGCTAAAGCTATCAAAAAACTAGCAAGATTGCACAAGAAAGTAGCAGATATTAGAGCAGATGCACTACATAAACTCACAACATGGTTAGCTAAAAATCACAGCACCATAGTAATTGAGGACTTGAAGGTAAGTGGAATGCTCAAAAAGCGGTCGTTTGCGGAGCAGTCCGTTAGGATGGGATGGCGAGGTCTCCCGAAGAGTGCAGAGCCGCGTTTCATGTCGCGTTTGCACAATTATTCCGTAGGAAAGCGAAACGCAATTCAAGTCGCTCCGCGTTAACGAAGTTTTGCGGAACGCTAAACGCCATATCCAATCGACCAAGAGATCGCAAACTAGCAAGTGCGATAGCAGACTGTGGTTTTTATGAGTTTAAACGTCAGCTTACATACAAATGTGAATGGTACGGCAGTGAATTAGTCATAGCTCCTAGATTTTATCCAAGTTCTCAAATATGTTCAAACTGTGGCCATCAAAAGAAAATGCCGTTACACTTGAGAACTTATGAATGTAGTGAATGCGGTTTTGAAACTGACAGAGATTTTAATGCTGCAGTCAACCTGAAAAACTATGTGTATCAGTAGCTTGAGTTCCAAGCGATTTTAAGCCTGCTCTTGAAGATAGGTTGCAGACTGCGGTCAGTGGTATATGCGTGAAGCAGGAAGCTAGCTCCAAAGCTTATGCGGTCGCGTCAGCGGAACGGAGTTCTATCATGTATGGGTAAGTTTGGGTAAGTTTAGTAGAACGGTTCTCATTGTTAGGAGTCAGGAGTCACAAATTAGGAGAGGGTTTCATTCTTGCACCTAACACCAGTAACACTTTATTGGGTTTCCCTACCGCACCAATTTGTGGAAGCAAGTTACAACCCAACCTAAGTTAAACGTTAAAAAAATTGAATTGTAGGGGCGGGTTCATCAGGGGACATCGAGCTTGCTTCAAAGGTTTAGCTAAACCCGCCCCTACTTCCCATTGGTGGTTGGGAGCGGGTTTATTTAATTTATTGGTCAATATCAATGTTTTTAGATAACGCCCCTACCACTCCACTGAATAATAGGGAAAACGATTCGCTTTAATAAAATCTATCGCTGTTTTTGCGATCGCTGCATTCATTTTCTTCTTCTTGTCATTTTTTCTTCTTGGGGGGGGAAGGGAACTTCATTCTTCTTCTCTTTCTTCTTGTTCTTTTTTCTTCTTGGGGGGGGAAGGGAACTTCAGTTTTTTATAGGGGTCCTTCGGACGTAACTCGTATTCCCATACAATATGTGGCCAGATGCTTTCGCGCCGAAAGAGACCGCCGTAAAGTACCTCCAATTCTTTATCAGAGAGAGGAGAGAAGGTCTCTCTCTCCGAGGGTGTGGTGGAGGAATTCTTGTGGTGGGAGCAGCTGGAATTAGGGCTGTGAGTAGTGGTACAGTTCTTGTCGGCATACATTTCGTTGTTATTTGGCATTTTCCCTCGTGTTTTCTGTTTTCTCTTTTTTTCTGTTTTCTGTTTTCTAATTACTTTTGGTGTCTGACACTTTAACACTTTTTAATAGAAAAAATAATTAAATTATTATTAAATTAATTAAGCCAACTGACGACTAACCAATTTTCTAAACAACCCCTCTTCTTTCATCAACTCATCAAAACTCCCCTTCTGCACTACCCTTCCCTCAGACATGACATAAATAACATCCGCATTCCGAATGGTACTCAAACGATGAGCAATAACAACCTGCGTCACATTCAACTGCTCTAAACTCTCAGCCCAGTAGGGTGCGTTTCCCTGCGGGACATGAAGACAGCGTAAGGCACCGGCAAACTTTTGAATGGTGCGTTACGCTCCACTCCGTTCCGCTAACACACCCTACTGGAATGATTAAAATTTATTACTTTTGAATTTTGAATTTTGAATTTTGAATTTAATTTGCCAACTGACGACTAACCAACCGCCGAAACAACCCTTCCTGTTCCATCAACTCATCAAACCCCCCCTTCTGCACTACCCTTCCCTGAGACATCACATAAATAACATCGGCATTCCGAATGGTACTCAAACGATGAGCAATAACCACCCGCGTCACATTCAACTGCTCCAAACTCTCAGTCACGATCGCCTGAGTTTTATTATCTAAAGCACTGGTAGCTTCATCAAACAAAAGAATTTTCGGCTCCAATATTAACGCCCTGGCAATAAGCAACCTTTGTCGTTGCCCTCCGGAAAGGTTACTACCTCCCTCACTTATCACCGTGTGCATTCCCATTGGCATTTCTTCAATATCATCTGCAAAACCTACTTTCTGAGCTGCTTCCCATGCTGTCTGCGGACTTACCAACTCACCACTACTGATATTTTCATAAATACTGCCTGTCATCACTTTCCCATTTTGCAGCACTACCCCTAATTGTTGTCTGACTGCTTCCAAGTCTAATTCTGCTAAATTTTTACCATCATAAAAAATATTTCCTGTTTGTGGTTGCTCGAAACCTAACAATAAACGGAATAAAGTAGACTTGCCACTCCCAGACGGACCAACAATGGCGACAAATTCTCCTGGTTTCACTTCTAAACTAATATTATGGAGTACGGTGGTGACATTAATTTCTGGGAGATTTTTATCGGCAGTTTCTGTTGTTAACTTAGATTTTTGATGATAACTAAAAGTGAGATTATCGACAGAAATACCACCTTGTAATTCTCCAGGGTTAGCTAAATTAGGGTTATATTCAATGGGAGAATCTAAAATACTTTTTGCTCTTTCCCACAAAGGCACAATACCGATAACATCAGTAATAGTATTACTTAAAGAAGTTACGCCACTAAGAAACACACCCATCGCGGAATTAAAAGCAATAAATGTACCAATATTTAAACTAGGAGTTCCTGTCTGTTGAGCATAAATAATAATCTGAATAGTAAACCAATAAATCAACATAGAAGTAACTAGAGAGACTATTTCATTAATCACAGAAATAATATCGTTAATCTGAAAAATCCGATTATTAAGTTGAATTTGAGGTTGATATTTTTTACCCCAAACTGCAAAAGCTCTAACTTCAGCAGCAGCAACTCGTAATTTTTGAATGCCGTTTATTAGTTGTACGGTTAAACCTTGAATTTTGCCACTTAGCTTTTCTTGTTCTCGTTCAAAACGAATTAAAATTATGCCGGAAATTAAGGTGATCAGGAAAGAAATTAAACCAATAATTAGAACAATTAAGGCTAATTTTCGGCTATATAAAAACATTAAACCTAAATTTAAGAGGGAAAATACACCTGTAAAAATCGTGGTAATCACGGCACTATTGATTAAACTACTAATCTGACTAATTGCAGCAATCCGAGTTAATAAATCCCCCGTACTAAATTCCCGGAAAAAAATCGGATTTAGCCGAAAGAGGCGGTCATAAATTCCTGATTGTAAATTAATTTGCATCCCCTGAGAAACTTTGATAGACATGATTCCTTGGAGCAAACTAAATAAAGATTTTCCTACAGTAACGGCAAGTAAACCCAATCCTATTTGCCATAATAATAATTTGTCGCTATCAGGAATAGCATTATTAACAAGAATGGCACTTGCTTGAGGAGTAATCATACCCATCAGACTGATTATTATGCCTAAAATTATAGTTTTAATTCCATCCCATTCATAACTTTTGATAGCGAATAAAAATATCTCCCAAACATTTTTCACCTGGAAAGGGAAGGGGCGATAAAAAGTAAATGCTGTTGAGGATAAAGTAGCAGCGACATTTTGATTTATGGGAATAGAAGTTTGAGTTTTTGGGTTGTAGAGAAAGTATTGATTTTGGCGAGGTAATAAGGCAACGGGTATGTTTTCTAATTCGAGCCAACCTAACAAAGCACCAGAATTTTTTTGCCACCATTTATCTCTTAGTTTTACTTGTCGCATTCGACAACGTGAAGCTTTAACAATCTCTTGTAAATCTGGTTGATAATCAGCAGGAGATTTTTTTTCTGGGAGGGTATTTTGGAAATTTTTCCCCTGTGTAGATGGTGCTTTAATTTCTATTT
>NZ_JAAHGT010000450.1 GCF_010672385.1 Okeania sp. SIO2F4 | reverse complement strand
GTGATTCAGTCTTATTCATAATGACTATATATAACTATTCTACTATACTGAAAAAAGTGCTAAAGAAGTAATAATAGGTAAGTAGAGTAAGTTAAAATAATACGTTGCATCTTTAGCCATAAAACCCCTTAAGCCATTGAAACTTAATCAATATTACTATGACTAAAACTGCCATTTAAAATTATTGGTGTTGCTGAAACACGGTATGAAATTACTAAATTTATAATGTGTAAATCAGACCTATTTCCCCTCTAACTGGTACGGAAAAAGCTCCTTTCTAACTGCTGACTCCTGACTCCTGACTCCTGACTCCTGACTCCTTTTAAATCATACTTTTATTCACCAACGCCAAATTATTAGTTGAGGATTTTGACTTAAAGGTCTAAATCTAGATCCCCCAGATCGCCGTCTAAATCACTCATATCATTATCTTGCTCACTACGAGCGTACTTAGAAGGTGGGCGATCGCTACTCCAAGCCCACCAACTGGTATTACAATGACAATGATAAAATTCTTGCCATTTGCGACGACTATTTTCTGTATATACGGGCGATCGTCGATTAATCCATACTGCCTGTGCTTCCATTGTACTTGCCCCACATTTGGGACAGCAGAAATCAAACCCATGAATTGCTGATTCAGTCCATTGGGGAGGAATTATATCAAAAGCTTCCATTCTTTACTCTCATATCATATTATTTTACTTATGTCAAGATTTTAACTCAAAACTAGAGGAAAAATTTACCTACTATATGAGAATTTTATCCTGAATTCAGCTAATCTAAAAGCTAGAGGAATAAATTGAAGTCAGAAGTCAGAAGTCAGAAGTCAGAAGTTTAGATAGGAGGGATTTGTTGGATTGGCAGCGTACAGAAGTTAAATTGTTGCTGTCACTAAATTTGAGAGGCGCAAGAATATCCTAAGCACTTTGGTGACTGCTATAGTTGGAATTTTCTGTACTTTTGTTTTCAGCAAATTTATTATAAAACTTTATATAATACTTTGGGGGCAGTTAAAAATATGAATCCTGAACTTTCTGAAACTAGCCGTTTATTCGATATTATGCCTGCTTCTGGTCGAATGATGACAAAAATAGTTGGAAAACCAGAGCAACCTACAATTATTAAAACGACTTTTCCTGTACCATGGAAAAACGATCGGACGATCTATCTAAATTTTGATTTATGGATGAATTTACCCAAAGCACAACGAGATTTAATCATATTAAGAACTGTGAGTTGGTTATGTGAAATTCAATGGTTTAAACCAAATATAAATCAAGGTATTTTGGGAGTTGGGTTAGTAGGAATAATTTCCCAATTAACTGAAGCTGATGTAGTTGGTATTTTGGTTGCTAGTGGTTTAAGTGTAATTGGTTTGACAAGAATTTGGCAGAGTAATCATAGTACAGAAACAGAATTAGCAGCAGACGAAATGGCAATTAGAATAGCAACTAGAAGAGGTTATGAAACACCTGAAGCAGCTAATCATTTATTACAAGGAATTGAAAATGTGGCAAAAATTGAAGGGCGTAATAATTTTAATTTTACTGAGTTAATTAGGTCTCAAAATTTAAAGGCGATCGCTGGTTTATCTCCAGTGGGAGTACCAGAAAAAGTGAGGAAAGAATAATTGTAGTAGTGGGAGCATTTTTATCCCTAAATAATAGCCTAATTTTTGCGAAAATAAAACAAATAGGAAACATCGAAATCCTACAGATCGCAACTACAAAAATACCTGGAAAAATATCATTGCTGCATCATATTTGATGAGCTGCAAAAATTATTTTATCCTGGAAAACTGGCTGGTAAATACAAATATGGTTACGAAGATTATCGGGATTTTTTTCAACTACTTGCCACCGTCTCCCATCAGAGTTATTTACTATTAATAAGTAGAGAGAAAATTACAGAAATTATCAAATTATCAACAGAAAATTATCCAGTGCGAACCCTAATTTTAGGAAGTTTAGGAATTGCTGCTCAAGAAATATGCCAAAAACACCAATTAGCAGATCGAGAATCCTGGGAAAAATTGATTAACAATTATCAAGGAAATCCCCGATGGTTAGATATTTTAGCAACAACAATTAAAGAATTATTTGGCAGTCAAGTAGCATAATTTATGGAATATTAACCCCTAATTTTACCAGAAGCATTGCAAGTAGAATTAGAACAACAATTGCAGCGTTTATCTCCTTTGGAAATAAAAGTTATGGAGCAAATTGCCAACCAAAGCCAACCTATTTCGATAGGAGAAATAATTAGAAAATCAGAACTATCTATTCAGGAATCTGTCAACTTAATTCAATCCCTGAAAAAACGGTTATTATTAGATAGGCAGTTAGATAATAATTTGACAGTATTTACTCTTAATCCTGTTTGGAAACAATACTTACAAAATAAAATATAGTAGGATATAAATTTGCTTTCTCCTACAGGTTAACTTTTTTGATTACTGCCTCGGAATGACAGTATTAGAGAGACTATTTGTAAACCAAAGATTATGCAACTATACTATATTATGATTATATCATGTTAAAGTTCGTAGTAGGGCTTTAGCCCTAAGATATATAGAGCAGATTTCAAGTATATGAAGTATAAATATTAATAATAAAACCTTTGTAGTGTGGCGATCTTGCTCGCTAAACTATACCTCACACTTGATGAAATACGCTGTATTTAATGGGCTAAAGCCCTACTACAAACAAAAATTTTTTTATCACTAAACCTAGTTTTTTGTTTGAAAGCATAAAATAATTTGCAATAAAATTTCCTTGAAAATTATGAGTAAAACTATTCCAGCTAAAGACATAAACATCCGCTACCTTATTGATAACTTAGGACTTCAACAAAACCAAGACGAGGAATTTTTCCGGGAATGGCAAGATAATTTACCAGAACTTACTGATTTAGAAAAACAACTCCTAGACCAAGTAAAATCCCGATTTATTAATCTAATAGATTATCCGCAAGTGCTAGAAAATGTTGTAAGGATGGCAGTAGTTGACCCAATCTTATTTATTAGCGTATTTTTTCTTTATCCATTGTATATTCGTTCTGAACCTGCAATTAATTTAGCAGTCGAAGATGAGGATATTATTATTAAAGGTAAGATTGATACTTGAGTTTTAAAAGACCAATTATCGGCAATGGTAATTGAGTCTAAAAAAACTGAATTTTCTACTGAAGCTGGCAGAGGTAAAATTATTCCTTATATGTTAGCAAATCCTCATCCAAATCGCCCTAATTATGGGATGATTTCTACAGGTGGCAGTTTTATGTTTGTTAAATTAGTTAATGGTGAAACACCACAATATGCTCTTTCAAAAATGTTTATTACTCTTAATCCTGGTAACGAACTTTATGATGTACTTAGAATTCTCAAACGTTTAACTCAAATTGCGTTAGAAGGAATTGAATAAAGTAAATTAAGTTGGTTAAGGGTAGGCAAGTAGCGATCGCTATCCAAATCAGCAAAAGTAATAACTAATTCTGTAAACTCCTGCGCCATAAGTTGATTATTTTCTGATTTATATTCATTCTGATTACAGCGCTTTTGCCGATCTCTGAGCTCAGGTCACAACCAAAACCCTGTAGAGACATTCCATTGAACGTCCCTACTAGCGCGTCTAGCTTGAAAATGTAGGTTGAAAAAAACCTAACCCCCCAACCCCACAACTATCCCCCCTTACCCCCCGCGTGAAAGGGGGGAAGGAGGGAATGGGGATAACAGTCCCCCCTCTCCTTGCAGGAGAGGGGTCGGGGGAGAGGTCTTAAGCAAACAACAAACTATCCACAATTTTAGTGTAGACTCCCTACTACTGTGGTTTGCTTAAATGAAAACTTCTATCAACGTTCTTACTCTTACCTTTTACCTGATAAATATGACTACTTTCAATTTGACAAATCAAAATCTAGATTTAAACTTAGAGACAATTTTAAATCGTGCTCTCGAAGGTTACGACCTATCTCCAGCAGAGACACTTTTATTGTTATCCCCAACTACTCAAACTAATTTCAGAAAATTTGCCTTAACTCAACTTCCACCAGAAATAACCGCTATCCAAAAAACAGCAGACCAACTCCGACAACAACAAGTAGGTAATACAGTAACTTACGTTGTCAACCGCAATATAAATTTCACCAATATCTGCGAACAACATTGTAGTTTTTGTGCATTTCGCCGAGATGAAGGAGACGCGGGTGCATTTTGGTTAGATGTTAGTCAAATTTTAGAAAAAGCTAATGATGCGGTGCAACGTGGAGCAACAGAAATTTGTATGCAGGGAGGATTAAATCTTGAAGCTAAAGTTGCGGGAAAATCTTTACCTTATTATTTGCAACTGATAAAAGCAATTAAAAATGAGTTTCCCCAGTTGCACTTACACGCTTTTTCTCCCCAGGAAGTACAGTTTATTGCTAGGGAAGATGGGGTGAGTTATGAATATGTAATTGCTGCTTTGCGGGATGCGGGTGTCGGATCGATGCCAGGTACTGCTGCCGAAGTTTTGGATGATGCAGTCAGACGAGTTATTTGCCCCGAAAAAATTGATACGGCGACTTGGTTAGAAATAGTTGGTACAGCGCATCGCTTGGGAATACCAACCACAAGTACCATGTTGTGCGGTCATATTGAAACGCCCCAACAGCAAATTTTACATATAGAGAGATTGCGCTTTCTCCAACAAACTGCCATTGAAAAAGATTATCCGGCAAGAATAACGGAGTTTATTTTATTACCTTTTGTTGGGCAAGAAGCACCTGCACCTTTGCGTCGGAGAGTAGGGCGAGACCAACCTGTTTTATTGGATGTTTTATTGTTAACAGCAGTGTCGAGAATATTCTTAGGAAATTGGATTATTAATCATCAACCAAGTTGGGTAAAAATTGGTTTGGATGGAGCAAAGGAGGCTTTGACATGGGGTTGTAATGATATTGGTGGTACCTTAATGGAGGAACATATTACCACAATGGCAGGTGCTGTTGGGGGTACTTGTATGGAGGTCGAAACTTTGCAGGAAACTATTAAAAGTTTGGGGAGAAATTATCAACAAAGGGAGACACTTTATCAGTATTTGTAGGTTGGGTTGAGGTAACGAAACCCAACAAAAGTCCAGATATGTATTACTTTTTTTGTTGGGTTGCGCTTCACTTGAAAACTTACAACTATATTTTGATACTCAGAATTTACAAATATGAATGTTAAAATACTTCTAGATTGATAATATCAGGAGACTATCAAGTGCCAAAAAAGAAAACAAAAGTCATCTCAATATTTAACAATAAAGGTGGTGTTGGTAAAACAACTATCACATGGAATCTAGGGGATGCACTGGCAAGACAAGGGAAAAAAGTTTTGTTAATAGATTTTGACCCACAATCTAATTTGTCATTAGCTGTTTTAGGAGAGGAAAAGTTTTTGAAACTTTTACCTAGTAAAGAGAACCCTTTTCGATTTACAATTAGAGCTTATTTACAGAACTTCTTACAAAATGTTGGGGAGCCAAAACTATATAAACATCAAGGAGATGAAACTGATGTTGATTTAGTTGCTAGTGATGCTTGGTTAAATGTATATTCTGACTCTATCAACGTGGGTTCAGACCTTCTAAGTGGTACAGGAATTGAGAGATTTTCAGTAATTAATCGGATCATAGAAACAGCTAACAGTCAGAATGAGAATCATTTTATTGGGGTTGCACATTAAAGAATGATCGTAGATTTTCAACTGTACATATATTGAGGAAAGAATGATCTAAAAATATCAAATGTTCGGATTTCATCATTCCTGATTGTGCAACGCCATTTTATTTATGATTATGTTTTGATTGACTTGCCACCCTCATTCAATAACCTAGTAACAGCTGCACTGTATTCATCAAATTATTTAATTATTCCCTGCACATCTGATACTTTTTGTTCTTATTGCGTTGGTCTTATCGGAGAAACTTTACCACGTTTTATCAATGAGTGGCAATTAGGATGTCAAAGATACAATACATACAACCCTCATGATGAAAGATATAACGACCTTGGAAAACCTGTATTTATTGGATGGATTTTCAATGGATATGATACAAGAAAGCCAAAAAATGAACAGAATAAACAGACCATTGCAGCAGATAAAAAAATGGAGTCTAAAATTTCAGAATCTGTCAAAAAACTTCTAGAGTCACTAGGTAAAATAACGGTATATACGGCTGTTCCTAAAAAATATGAAAGTGTTAACTTCCGTCTTGGTGGAATTGAGGATATGAATGTTCTTATTCAAAACAGTATGTGGCAAAATTGTCCTATTGCAAAACTATCCGAGTTCCGTCCGGTAAGGGATCTTCAAAACCGTGCTTCTTGGTCTCCACAGCAAACAGACCTAATTAAGGAATTAACAAATGCTTTTGAGTCTATAGCATATAAAATAATTGACTATTGTAAATAATTGTCAGAGTAAGCCAAGTGTTAGTAAGTTGGGTTGAAGTTATGAAACCCAACATTACTAGCTCAAAAGTTAAAACTAATAGTACATTTTTAGGCAAGATTAAAATCATCAAACTTAAGAAAGAAAGTCAAATAAAAACAAATATATTTATCAATATTCTCAAAGTAATTTTAACCCAGAATATTTTCTACTCCAACTACATTTCCTATTACTGCCTGCTCAATAATTCTTCTATATTGTAATCTCCATTGCAAAGCATTAGAGATAGTAATATAACCCTGTTGTGGAGGTTGTCTAATTATTCTCTCAGCTAAAACTTCACGTCCTATTTCATCTAAAGGCAAGTTACGATCTTCTAAAAATCCTATTACATCATCTTGATTACCATTCCGACTAATAATCTCAATTAAACCTCGTGTAGTTTGATAATCTCCTGTTCTTTCTTTGTCTACAAATACTGCATTTTGAATATTCAAATTTGCTGCTCGTAATTCGCGATCATCTATTTTTTCATAGACAAAAATAAGTAAATGATAACCTAATCCATAAACTTTTTGACTTGCATCTCTAAAAGGACAAGATGACTGTGGTTGTCGAATAGATGTCACCTTTAAATCTACTTCTAATTCCGGAAAATCTATGCCAATAGCTGCACTACCTGGAGTATATAAATACTTTTTTTGTAAATATTTATTGAATGCTTGTTCTACATAAGTTCCTACTGCTTTACCATCGGTAATACCGTACAAATCAGAAATAGGTTTAATACTTAAATCCTTAACAAAAATTGCCGCCTCATTTTTAAGAAATGGTAGTGTTAATTCTTTCATGTATTGGTAGATATCTAATTAATAATTAATTAACTAAACAATGTTAATTGTTCCCAAACTTTCGGTTTAAATTTAAAATTTTCTTGACTAATTCTTTGACATATCCATTCTACACAATTTGGCACAACAGAATTACCATATAAAATATATTGGTCATAAATTTTAGCAACTCGACACCAATTATCAGGAAATCCCATTAAACGAGCATATTCAATATTAGTTAAACGCCTAAATTTATTGCCGACTTGATATCTTTCATAATGTCTAGAAGTAGAAGCAGTTAATGTGGAAGTAACGCCATTAATTCCAAATATTGTATACCCTAAACGCGCTCCTCAGA
>NZ_JAAHGT010000045.1:8615-23292 GCF_010672385.1 Okeania sp. SIO2F4 | reverse complement strand
ACGTTGAGGGTTAGCGAGCGCAGGTATACGGCTTATTAGTCACAATTATATCCACAATATCATTGATCATAAAACTATGTTTCACTCTTATGTAGCTTTCTTTAGATTTTCTTAATGAATCAGCTCTGAAAGGTTAATAATCCTCAAGTGGCAGTCGTATTTAAGATACAAAAACTTACCCACTGGGAATACACCTAAAATATTGCTCTGAAAAATCACACAACTCACTTAGCTCGAGATTTTTACTCAAAAATCAATCGAACCATTTTAGCTAAGTATTTCAACCGACAATTCTTTTAGGCGTTGGGGACGCCACTTGCGTACCAAATACCCAGATTTTTAAGATTACTCTCCCCCTTCAACTTCCATCGGATCCATAGCCTCAACATCTTCAGTCTCCGCTGCTCCTCTAGCCAGCATTTCTTCTCCAGCCCCCTCTGGCTCATCAATTAAGGGCGGTCCCATGGGTTTCCGTGTTCCATACCCAGCTTCTCTCGCTTCAAGCTGCTCCAAACTCAACCGCTCGGCTTCCACAGCACTTAATGCACGGATCGTCATATCTGTAGTTGGCTGTTCTGCTTGGCCAGCAGACCCAGTGCTTGCACTTTCAGTACCATCCGGATCCATTATTTGAATTTCTTCTGGCATTTTTTCACCTCAATCTTATCTAGGCATTATATTATTTACTATGGGGTAATGTCTTTAGTTTTTCGCTATTTGACATTATCCCACGATTAACCGCTAGGGGTATAACGGGGGTTGAGAAACCTCTTGAATAGAGTCTTACCTTTTCACGGGTTTAAATAGGAATTATGAATCGAACCGTTCTACTAAACTTACCCAAACTTACCCATACCGGAATTGCATGCTGCTCTGGCAGCTCAGTTCATGTTTCACGCATATACCACTGACGGCAGTCTGTAACTGATCTTCGAGAGCAGGCTTAAAATCGCTTGGAACTCAAGCTACTGATTTATTTAGTTTTACAGGTTGACCTCATACTCTATGTTGTTGTCAATGTACACACAGGTCGAATTACCACTACTCCCGATCAAACTTATTTTTTTTTACTTGAGTGAAAAAGCGGGATTCCCCAATCTCAGGTCACGCGGTTTCTGCTTCATCCATACTTGTCTACAAGGCAAAATCTTTTTCCAGCCTTATGGTCGCTCCACAATACACCACTAATCTGACATAGGTCGCCAACACGTCGCGCTCAACTTCACAGTTAATGGTCAGCTATCCTAAAGGGCTGCTCTGTAAAACTGATACAAAGCGTCACATAACGTGACAATATGATATTTACGCACATTACATCCAACGTCCCTTACTTCTACTGAGGCCGTCGGCGGCTACTCATCTACAGGCATTCACGGTAGAGCCGACCGCATTTCTTAAATTTATCCGACCCCTACCCCTAGTAACTGTCAGCCCCATCGACTGTGTTCATATTAGCAAATTGCTGATTGATTGGCATTAATCTTTACTTTTTTTTACATACTGAGGTTTTTTTGCGCCTTCTTAATTAGTGATGAATTTCTAGCTCTAGTACATAATGTCCCATGCGTAACTGTTGAGACCATAGTTCATATTCTAGGCGTAGATAATCTGGAATTGGTCTTCCCTGAACAAGTAAGTTACGGGTAAAGTTACGCAGTCGCAACTGATAATGTAAATTTAATGAATCGTCTTGAAGCCAATAACGACAGATGCCATAAACTCCTCTTTCCCAGACATGGCGGTAACAATATTTGCCATTTCCTTGCATAGTCATAATGACTCGAGACGGAGAAACTTCTAACCACAAAAGTCTTGGTTTGGGAACATTTGGCAATATGGGTAATTCATCTATAGATGATATTTCTGTGTCCCTAATGGTAGGTTCATGCAATAATATATGGAATTGGTCTCGGTCTTTGTGATAAAGAGTGGCTGCAGTTTCAACCATAGACCAAATTGGTAAGTCTGTTGATATTAATGATAGACTTACAGGTTTGCGTTGATAAGTTAGCATATATATTCTCTGGTTGTGATTGTTGATTGAATAGTTATTATTTTCTTGAGCAAGAAATAAGGTCTTAAGCCTCCCTTTTTAAGGGGATAAAAAAGGAAATTTCGGATTTTCTTGCCTCTGGTTTCAGCACTCGGTACTGTTAACGCAGTACCTCCGTTAGGAAGCTAACTGCAATGATACTGGTGGCTTAAATCAAAAACTTATTAACAGGAACGAAGTAATTTAACACGAGATTCTTCTTTTATTCTTTAATAGGTCAAACAAACCCTCTTTGTCTAATCCTCTATAAACAATTTACCAAGGCTGTTTCTTCAAAGGTATCTCCTACTGGGATTAATCTTCTATTTTTTATTACTTTTGTGACTGCCACATCTCTTGCAGTATTATCATCACAGTTTCTACATTTATGTTTTTATTCATCAGTTTTTCTTGCCTATAATACTGTTACAGTTAGGAAATTTTTGAGATGTATAATTATTGTCAAATTTTGCATAATATTTACCTCGTTTCTAGCAGACATAAGGTAATATTTTGTTGATAAACCGACTTATGCTACTGTCTAAAGAGTGTTTTCTGAGAATACCTTTAGAGCGGGAAATAAAGTTAATATTCTCAACAAAAGTATGACCAGAAAATCAGGTCTCAAGCCTCCCCTTTAAAGGAGATAAAAAGCGCTCGTTTAGCTAGCGCACAACTACGTTAACTAAACGCTATATCAAATCGACCAAGAGAAAGAAAATTCACTATTTTCTTACTTCCTACTTCCGTAGGAGGTACTGTTAACTGTTGATATTAGCGTTAGCGTTTCGGCTGTCGCCGACATGAAAAGCGAGAGCTACCGTAGCAAGAGGCAGCTCCTCTGCAAGAGGCAGCTCCTCCGGAGGAGGTAAGAGGCTAACTGAAATGACAAAATAAGGTGTAAAAAAGGCCAGATACCATTCATTATCAATTGTCAAAGAAGACATTAAAGTTATCGTAAGCATTGAGCTATTAGCGGTCAGTTCTGGTGCTTTTTCTACGAATTTTATGCGAGGCTGCAAGAATTATGAAATTCATTAATTTATCCGTCTTTAATATACGGTAATTATTCTGTCAATCTAATTCACCTGCAGCTTCATTTCAATTTGGTATTAAGGAGAAGCAATGCTTATGCTATTAAATTTTATTGATACTTTTAATTATCGCTCAATCTCTCAATACTAATTTCTCTGATCGAGACAGTGATTTAATAACTAACGGCTGATAAAGCAGTTCCTCTGTAAGAGACTACCTGAGGGTTGAATGCTTATAAGTTATCAACATAGTAGTTACAGAAAAAAGACTATAGACAATTATTTTATTCTGAACTTCTGACTCCTTAATTTTATCAAGATATTGGCTCTTGCCATAAATCCTGAATTTTTATACATTTTTATCGTACCACATAATAGATACTTAGGCACAAGAGATAGTTATTTACAAAACATGAGTAAATGTATTGAGTTTAGTTGCATTTTTTTTTGCTTTTGTTTCAATTTTTTAACTAAATAGAGCTTGGAATCAAGTCTTATACTACTAAATCTGGTTTATAGGGTATCTTTTTATCCAGATGAAGAAATAGGGTGTAAGATGCCTAGGGAGATAACTTAACCTTAAATTATAGTATCAAATATCTTGAGAAACCGGATTTGGTATCAACTGTTGCCTCTTACCTATCCTCACCACAAAACTTTTTAGGGTTCGCTAAAAAGTTTTGCTGAAAGCAGAAAAAATAGACTGATTTAGTGTATAATATCTTCTAATTTAATTATGGTTCTTTTCTGACTCGACATGAATGGGCAGCTTGACTTTAGTCTTCTTTTCCAAAGCAAAGCTGCAATAGATAAAGATATTTTTTAGGATTTAATTCCCTGCTGCGGTTATGGAATAGATGAGTGTAAGAAATAAGTATTTTAAGTTCTTTCTCAAAAGTTACCAGTTGGAGAAAAATATTCACTACCTTTCTCGCAAATTAGTAGTTATTTAGTGGATTAGTTAAGTTTAAATTGCCTACTGTACTAACTCGCCACAATCTATATAATATTATCGCTGTGCAAAGTTATAGTTGATTTTATGGTAGCTGCTGTTGTTAGTACAAAAATTACAAATAGTCAGGAAACTTTAATAATTCAAAGACCAAAATCAGGTCTATGTCTCAAAGGTAATATTTCAATTCCTGGAGATAAATCAATTTCTCATCGCGCTCTGATGCTAGGAGCGATCGCTCAAGGGCAAACTAATATTCAAGGTTTACTCCTAGGAGAAGATCCCCGCAGCACTGCTAGATGTTTTTCTCTTCTTGGTGCTAATATTTCTCAGCTTAATACGGACTTAGTAGAAGTCCATGGCGTGGGGGTAGGTAATCTTACAGAACCATCTCGTGTTTTGGACTGTGGTAATTCTGGTACTACGATGCGACTAATGTTGGGTATTTTGGCATCCCATCCCGAACATTTCTTTACTGTTACAGGAGATAGCTCCTTAGTCCAACGTCCAATGTCCCGTGTTATTCAGCCACTCACACAAATGGGGGGTCAAATTTGGGGTAGAAAAGGGAACAGCTTGGCACCTCTAGCAATTCAGGGACAAAAGTTACGACCAATCCATTATCATTCTCCCATTGCTTCAGCCCAGGTGAAATCTTGTATTTTGTTTGCTGGTTTAATGACAGAAGGTAAAACTACGGTAACTGAACCTGCTCTGTCACGAGACCATAGTGAAAGAATGTTAAAAGCTTTTGGAGCGGAAATTCAAGTTGACCCAGAAACAAATAGTGTGACGGTAACAGGTCCAGCTAAACTTAAAGGCCAAGATGTCGTTGTGCCTGGTGATATTAGCTCCGCAGCTTTTTGGTTAGTCGCAGCAGCTATTGTACCTGGGTCAGAATTAGTAATTGAAAATGTTGGTGTTAATCCTACCCGTACAGGTATCTTGGAAGTCTTGGAAATAATGGAGGCAAATATTATACAGGAAAATCAGCGAGTTGTGGCAGGAGAACCTGTAGCAGATTTACGGGTACGTTACAGTCCATTGAAAGCTTGCGAAATTTCTGGTTCTATAATTCCCAGATTAATTGATGAAATTCCTATTCTGGCGGTAGCTGCTATGTTTGCTGAAGGGACAACTGTGATTCGGGATGCTGCTGAGTTGCGGGTCAAAGAGAGCGATCGCCTAGCAGTTATGGCCACCCAGCTCCAAAAACTGGGGGCCAGAGTTACTGAGCTACCTGATGGTTTGGAAATTACTGGTGGTATTTCCATAACTGGTACAGATGTTGAAAGTGATGGGGATCATCGAATAGCTATGAGTTTGGCGATCGCTGCATTGAATGCTACTGGGATTACTAACATTCATCAGGCTGAAGCTGCCAGTATTTCTTACCCAAACTTTGCTAAGACTCTACAACAAATCTGTACTTAAGAATTTAGAATTCTGAATTCTGAATCCTGAATTGGTAAATTTACCTTTAATTCTAAATTCTACATTTTAAATTCTCAATTCAAAATCCTCGTGATGGCTAAGTGCTGCCCGCGGACTGCTTCTTTAAAATAATAGAAGTGAAATATTGCCAAAATTTTAGGCATTTGTTAATTTTTGATAATTAACAAATGCCTATGTGTTGAACCCCGCTCAACTATGCCTAACTATCAGATGGCTTATCACCTAGTAGTTGATCTTTCCAAGCTTGAAGTTCTGCTGATAACTCCTGGCGATTAGAAGCACGAAGTAGATACCGATATACAAACCAGCCTGAATAGATAATACCAATTAACTCAAAAGTTGGAGCTAGTAGTGGAATATCATTTAATGATTCAACTACTGCCAACATTACTTTCAGGGTAATAATGACTGCCAGAATTAGACCGAGAGTAACAATTGGCTTTTGATATTGTCCAAAAAAGCCAGTAATAATTGCTGGCAGTTCTGATAATATCTCCAAAACTTGGTTCTTAATATCTTGAAACTGATCGGATGTTTCTTGTGAATTTGGTACTTTAGCTAGAGAACCCGCTTCTGTAGGGTTTACTCCTACTTGCTGTTTAGTATCTTGCTTCTGTTCCATGAGAATGCTCCTTTACTTAAGTTAATAAATTAGTTATGACAAAGATTGAAGTTGTCTAGGTCAATAGTCCAGAATTTTACAGGACATACCCACTTTACCTCTCAAGTTATCTTCAAACATAAGCCTAAGCCAGGAAAACCTGACATTGCAAGAATGATGATAATATACAGACTAGGCATATATAGTTATTAATAACTAATTTCCACAAATCTTAAATAATCCCTTCAACTCGAATATTCA
The DNA here is from genome assembly GCF_010672385.1 of Okeania sp. SIO2F4. Lineage (GTDB taxonomy): Bacteria > Cyanobacteriota > Cyanobacteriia > Cyanobacteriales > Microcoleaceae > Trichodesmium. Next base: position 16,957 of record NZ_JAAHGT010000045.1, on the reverse strand, counting down.
CAATTTATTTAAAATTGAAATAATTATCAATATTTTCCTGAATTTTTGTGGTAAAATGTCTTATTAAAGTTTCAGGCCACAATCTGAATTAACATAGCAATCCTATTTAAGTTGTAATATTTTGGTGATAGTTAGGAATAAGAATTTCAAAAGTTTAAAACAAACTATCAAATTTATTATAGTTAGCATTCTCAGCTTAACCTTAAGCTTAACTTTGTGTCATAAAACTTCAGGACAAATCCCCCTATGGGTCGGTGGAAGTGATAGCCAAAATCCTCAAGTTACATCTAACCCTTGGGACTTAAATCAAGCCTTTCGTTGTGGTAAATTTTGGTGTAGTCAAGTTTATTTCATTGACGGTGACGTAAAGCAAGGATTAAGAGGAGAGTTAACTTTAGCTGCAGCTCAAAACATCAATAGATCGAATGTGGAAATTGTCCAACAATTAGAGCAGCGATCGCAATTAGTTGTAAGAATATTTAAACAAATTATTAACTCTATTATCAATCAGCAAACAGAGTCAGAAGTTCCATATAGACCAGATTGGGAATTTTGGCTACCTACAACAGAAAAAACCTTGCATCCTTTGACTCCTAAAGTAGAAGTCGGTACTGAAAATCAACAGACTGTTATCTATTTACCAGACCAACCTGAATTAGGCATAACTGCACAAACAATTGTCACCGTCACTCGTCTGGATGGTCAGGCAAATGGAAAAAAATTTGAAGAATTAGCTCAGATTTGGCGTAACAACATTCGTAGCTCTTTCAGTTATGTCCTCTGGGGACATGAATTATATTTACAGCATCCTGGGTGGCGAGCAAAAATCTCTGTTGCAATTATTTTGCTAATATTAGCATTTATTTGGTTGAGTCATTTAATTCGCAATTTCCTGATACAACACAACAATCAATTGCGACGACAACTTAGCCAACTAACCGAAAGTATAGCGATTAAAACTGAGGCAAATACTGTCATTGAGCCTGAAGTTAACAGTATAGAAGAGAATATAAGTAACACAGAAGAACCCTCAGAGACAATAAAACCAGAAAAGGAGATAGTTAGGCAAGATAATGTTTCAGTTCAACCTTCTATGGAAATTGCTCCACTCCCGTCGTCACAGAAAAATATATTCAATTTTATTCGGCGTTTAGCTAGAAAAACTAAGGTACTAGCTTTTGAAACTTCTATTTCTCAGGCAAAGTTTTTTTTGCAACTTCAAAATCTGATTCAACAAAGACAAAATCTCTATCAATTGTTTCTGAGACTGATGTTGATTTTTCAATTCTTGTTCCTATCTCTGGGGCTAATTGGAATTTTTTTTACATTTCGCCAAACTCGCTTTCTTTCCATCTATCTTTTCGACCAAATGGTGATTTTAATTAATTTGTGGTTAGGGTTGAGCTTGATCGATAAACTGGGAGGTATTATTATTGATTTTATCCTCAATCGTTGGGCAACTGAAGGACAACTTCTGTATCCGACATCTAATCGCTATACTCTCAGAGTTGATACTTATTCTAAGACGCTCAAGAAAGCCATTAGCTTTTTTACAATTTTCTTTGGTATTTACTTGAGTCTCTTCTTACTAGGAGTTAATCTGGCAGTATTAGCTAGTGCAGGTTTTTTTGCTGTTGCTGTAGCTTTTCTTTCCCGCAGTATACTTGAAGACCTGCTCAATGGAATCTTGATTTTATCCACTGACCGTTATGCTATTGGGGATGTCATTGATGTTGGTGGAGGAATGTCAGGGTTTGTAGAGGATATTAATTTATTTATTACTTCTCTACGCAATTTAGACGGACAATTAATTGCTATTCCTAATCGTGGGATCGACTCTGTGATTAATATGACTAAAAACTGGTCAAGGGTTAATTTTATGATTAAAATTGCTTGGAATGAAGATGTCGATCGAGCTATTGAAGTGATGACTCAAGTAGCAAATCAATTGCACAGTGAAGAACAGTGGAGAGAACATTTCCTTGCACCCGTGGAAGTGTTAGGTGTTGATGAGCTATCCCATGAAGGAATTTTGATTCATTTGTTGATAAAAACTCCACCAGCCAAACATTGGCCACTAGGTCGAGAATTTCGTCGGCGAGTGAAAAAAGCTTTTGATGAAGCAGGAATTTCCTTGGGTATTCCCTATCATCACATTTCTGTTGTTGAGCCTTCCCAAGCAGATAATAATAATCAACTATTCGTCAATTTTCAGTCAAAAAAAGACTCTAAGTTATAGTTTTTTTTTACCCAGAGATTAATATCAAATCCGGTAGCATTGGTGTAATTAGATAAGGAGTCAGAAGTTGCGGAGGGAAGAGAATTTAGAAATATTTGGCAATAACTGAAGATGGAAATTTTTTTTATACGGAATTAACCAGATTTGATTTAATAATATGAAATACGTTAATTTTGGCTACCAAAGATTGATGGGGAGATTGGGAGATTGGGAGATTCTTCAACAATTAATAATTAATAATTAATAATTAATAATTACCTCTTCTTATAACGGATAGGATTGACATTCAAGGATTTTTTTTTCTTCTCTTGGTTGATTGGAGGCCAGCGTTTGCTAGCGCAAAGCTTCACTAACGCGTAGCGTCCCGGAGGGAACGGAGACCTCCCCATCCCATCCTAAGGTCATGCTCCGCAAACAACCGCTCTCTTGGTCGATTGGAGGCCAGCGAGGAAACCTCGCCATCCCTCAACCGCTTTTTTCTCCATGAATGGAGAGGCTTTATACCTTAAGAGTTCGGTAAGTAGCACAGTTTTTTGTATTTCATATAATTTAATACTGCAAGTATCTTGCTCAAAACAATCGGCAAAGGTGTCAACTGAAACAGAAAGGAATATAATAGAATTGATTCTTGTTTCCGGAGATTGACTTGAAATGATATCGGAAAAAAGGCATTGTTGAATTAAGGTATGAAAGTAAGTTTATAGGTAATAGGGAACAGGGAAAAGGTATGGAGGGAACAGTGGGGTTGCTGAAACACGGTATGAAATTAAACTAATTGTAAATTTTCAGCCAAAACAATAGTGCAAATTATACCTATTTCTTCTTATTTAGTTACCGAAAAACTCCTTTTTAACTCCTGACTCCGCACCTCCTGACTCCTGAGGACTGACTCCTGAAGACTGTGAAATTATACATTTATTCAGCAACGCTGGAAAAAAAATTATATCTACATCAAATATACCAGTAAATATTTAATCCCAATCAAATCCCCAAAATTTTAGCAAAAATCAACGAGAATATTTTGAATTTATAGCTCCAGATTATAGTCAGATTATTACTGAAGATGATACCCCGGTGGATAATTTAATTACTGAGAAATAACAACGACTTTTAACTACTACTTTATACAGTTATTTCGTAAGCATTCAGCTATTAGCATTCAGATGAGTGAAAAAATCAAGCAACTACTTCACCAGACTGCTAATGACCTCTTTCTTTATAAATTTTAATTCTCTTTGAAGACTAATTTATCCTTCGGTGTAATAATGAGTTAATAACTAATAGCTGTTAACGAAGTTCCTCCGCAGGAGGCTAGCTGTTTCGCTTTCCTACGGAATGCTAACGCAAACGCGACATGAAAAGCGCAGCTCCTCTAAAAGAGGCTGGCTGACGGCTGAATGCTTACGTTATTTCACAACCGGTTCACCATTTTTAGCTACTGGTAATGTCGGAATTTTTGACGGTGAAAAAATACCTCCACTCGTACCGGATATTTGGCTCAGTTTGCGAGTACAAATACCGAAAGATTGGAGTGAGAAAAGGAATCATTCTTATTTTGTTTGGAATTTTGGTAAACCTCCAGAAGTAGCGATTGAAATTGTTTCTCATAAAATTGGGAATGAATTAGGAAGTAAGTTGGAAGATTCTGCAGTGGTTGGGGTTGGCTACTATGTGGTTTTTGACCAACTAAAACAGCTTTTGGAAACTATTTTACGAGTTTATGAATTACCGAATAATTAAGGTTTAAAGCCTCTCACTCGCCGTGGAGAAACAAGAAAAAATTTTCATGATTAGTCAATCCTCTCCTTTTCAAGAAGAGGTAATAATTAATTATTAATTATTAATTATTAATTATTAATTGTTGAAGAGGTAATCGTTATCTAGAATTAGATAGTTTATTTTTACCACAAGTGGGATTAGGTTTAACTATTTAGCATGGTGTTTTTGAAGGCAAAAAATATGATTGGTTGCGTTGGTGCGATAAGTTGGGAAATATTTTATTGACAGGAGATGAACATGCTGAAAATGAACACATACGAGCAGAGCAAGAAAAACAATGTGCTGATAGACTAGCAGAAATTATCAGGGAAAGAGGTATTAACCCTGATGAACTTTTGTAGTTATTAATAAAGTAGGCGATCGTCTAGTAATAGTATGTTAGTTTCCTTTCTTTGTAGGGAAGTTGTATGAAACATTCCTACCAGAATATTTTTTTATAAAATCATGTCCGTTTAATTAGTTATAAAAAACTTTCTTCTCTTTTTCCTTATTCTTCCCTCCTGACTCCTGAATCCTGACTCCTTCATGCTTATTCATAAGTATTCAACCGGACATCATATAACTGATTATCAGAACATGATATAAATCATAATTATATTATTTATTGTCGGAGCTTGTCTCAGTTTCAATTAACTTCAAAAATTCTGCAATTTGTTGAGTTGATTTGAGGTGATAGACACATTTACTGTTTTGAGTTTGCTCAACATAATCTCGATACTTTGGGGTCAGATATTTATGACATAACCAGAGATTACGGTAGCTATTCATAGAACTTTTTAATAGTGGACTACGTTCCGGCCACCCATCGGGAGGAACAAAAAAACCCGTTAAAAACCGTTTTGTCACCCACCAACAGTGAAGGGGTAAAGGTAGGTCGATGTAAATTAGGGTATCTGCTTCGTTTAACCTAGACCACAGGGTTTCCATGGAACCAAATCCGTCAATCACCCATTTGTCACTAGCTAAGATTTCGTCGTGAGTACTTTTATATTCACTATCTGGAACTTCTGTACCTCCTGAGCGATATTTAATTTTGTCTAATACCAATTACCAAAAGTAATGCTATACTTCAGCTATACTTCAATAGTCAAATATTTACCAAGATTCAAAGTCTGTTTTTGACAATTATTAGTCGGTTAGTGTAGATTATTCCTACTTTTACCTCTCCCCCCACCTCCCACACTCCCCACACTTCCCCACCCAATAAGGTATAGCAAGATTTTTGAGAAATGGTATAAGACATAGAGGGGGAGATTAGTTATTGCTGCTAATTTCTTGCTCAGGGTTGACTTACCACCACCTGCATTACCAAATACGGCTACTTTTTTCATAAAAATGCTGACAATAAAAAACTAGAATTTTGTAGGTTGGGTTGACTAAGGAAACCCAAAAATAGGTATTATAAACACTAAAGTTTAACAAATTTATCTTAACCAGAGAATATTATAATTATTGTTGTGCGAAAGCTTGAGATATAAATATAAGGTAATTATCAACCAGAAAGCCTATACTAGCAATGCTACGGAATCTCGCGCTGTCTTGTGAGAGCAGCATTGGGAGGATGTCAATCCTCTATATTAAAATTCACCTTGACTTCATAATCTTATGTTATACATAGTAGATAAACTAATTTATAAAAATATGAAATAAAAAAAATATTAATTATGAAACAAATTAATCGCCGAAAATTTTTAATCCTCAGTTCTAGTAGTGCGATAGCTAGTTTAATGGCTCAATGTAGCATAGTCAATACTCAAGAGAAAAAACAAAATTTTTCATCCTATCCTCAAATTAATCAGAGCCAAGATGGAATTTTAGAACTTGATTTAACAGCTAATTTTAATCAAATAAATCTGGGAAATAAACAAGCTTCTCTACTGAATTATAACGGACAAATTCCGGGACCAAGACTAGAAGCAAAACCAGGAGATACTATTAGGATTAATTTCACTAACAATTTACCCCAACCTACAAATCTTCATTATCACGGTTTGCACATTCCCATTACTGGAAACGCCGATAACGTATTTCTTCATATTCCACCTGGCGATCGCTTCACATATCAATTCCAAATTCCAGAAAATCATCCTGCTGGAATGTTCTGGTATCATCCACATCTGCATGGTTTAGTAGCAGAACAATTATTTGGGGGGTTAGCGGGATTATTTATTGTTCGGGGAGAGTTGGATGAAATTCCCGAAGTGAAAGCTGCTTCAGAACAATTTTTAGTGTTGCAAGATTTTGCCCTAGACGAACAAGGAAATATGCTCCCATCCCAGGAACTCTCAATAATGACTGGAAGAGAAGGAAATTTGATTACTGCTAACGGTAAGTTTAACCCTAATTTTGCCATTCCTGCTCAAGGTTTATTACGACTACGAATTTTAAATGCTTCAACTTCCCGGTTTTATCATTTGTCTCTAGAAGAACACTCATTTTATCTCATCGCTACTGATGGAGGTGCATTAGCTGAACCTGTAGAAATGTCAGAACTGTTACTGACTCCTGGAGAACGTGCAGATGTATTAATCCAAGCTAACCGAGAACCAGGAAAATATCGCTTGTTGAATTTGCCTTACGAACGAGTGGGTATGGGTATGATGGGTAGAGGGATGATGGGGAAAAATATTCCTGAAAGTCAACCGCAAGTTTTAGCAACAGTGAGTTATGAAACAAAGGTTACTGCTGTACCGTTGCCAACAAAACTAATCCCAGTTCCAGCATTGCCAAAACCTGAAAAAGTACGTCGTTTTCAGATGAATCATGGCATGATACCCGATCAAGGAATGGCATTTTTATTTAATGGTGAGTCATATCAATCAAAAAGAATTGATACTCAAGTTCAGCTAAATACGGTTGAAGACTGGGAATTAATTAATACAGGGATGATCCATCATCCCTTTCATGTTCATGCTAATGCTTTTCAAGTTTTGAGTCGGAATGGTAAACCAGAACCCTATCGTGCCTGGAAAGATGTGGTGTTGGTTAGACCAGGGGAAACAGTTTTAATTCGGATTCCATTACGAGATTTTGCTGGAAAGACTGTTTATCATTGTCATATTCTTGACCACGAAGATTTGGGAATGATGGGAAATTTAGAAATTAAGGCTTGACTTTCCACTCGACTGGAGAGTTTATGATTAACAATATAGATTATTTGAGGTAATAGTTATGAAAAAATTTTTCTCTAATTGGATGCAGTCTCTAATTGCTGGTGTTGCAGTTGCTGGAGTTTTAGGCACCGCATATTGGTTTTTTGTCAGTTTGCCAGAAAATCCTACCTTGAGTACAACAACTAATACCGTGGCAAATTCTGCTTCAACTACAACATACTTAGCACCACAAGAACTTAATATCGCTGTCTACCGTACTCCTACTTGCGGATGTTGCAAGGGTTGGGTGGAACATATCAAGCAAAATGGCTTTCAAGTAACTGATATTGTTAAACCTGAGTCAGAAATTCAAACTATTCGCCAGAAATATAATTTGCCTTCAGATTTGACATCTTGCCACACAAGTGAAATTGCGGGTTATCTTGTAGAAGGTCACATTCCGGTGGCAGATGTTAAACGTTTAATTGCCCAGAAACCAGATATTGCTGGAATTAGTGTTCCTGGAATGCCTATTGGTACTCCGGGGATGGAAATAGGCGATCGCAAACAATCTTTTGATGTGTTTGCCTTTGAAAAAGATGGTCAGACTAGAGTTTTTAATTTTTATAAATTCTAGAATACACAGCAGTTTTCATTCCGGTAGACCACAGTAGGGACGTTCCATGGAACGTCCCTACTGGGTTTTGCTTGTGAGGTGAGGTCATCAATCTGAAAAGCGCTGTAAGTCATAACTCAGAAGTCAGAATTAATCCCTGACTGAGTTTGAGCATTTATAAATGTCCAGGCTCTATTTGCATAGTCTTAGTTTCAATTAACTGCAAAAAATCTGCAATCTGTTCAGTTGATTTGAGGTGATAGACACACTTACTGTTTTGAGTTTGCTCAACATAATCTCGATACTTTGGGGTCAGATATTTATGACATAACCAGAGATTACGGTAGCTATTCATAGAACTTTTTAATAGTGGACTACGTTCTGGCCACCCATCGGGAGGGACAAAAAAACTTGTTAAAAACCGTTTTGTCACCCACCAACAGTGAAGGGGTAAAGGTAGGTCGATGTAAATTAGGGTATCTGCTTCGTTTAACCTAGACCACAGGGTTTCCATGGAACCAAATCCGTCAATCACCCATTTGTCACTAGCTAAGATTTCGTCGTGAGTACTTTTATATTCACTATCTGGAACTTCTGTACCTCCTGAGCGATATTT
>NZ_JAAHGT010000045.1:0-8515 GCF_010672385.1 Okeania sp. SIO2F4 | reverse complement strand
TTAACCTAGACCACAGGGTTTCCATGGAACCAAATCCGTCAATCACCCATTTGTCACTAGCTAAGATTTCGTCGTGAGTACTTTTATATTCACTATCTGGAACTTCTGTACCTCCTGAGCGATATTTGATTTTGTCTAAGACATAGAGGGGGAGATTAGTTATTGTTGCTAATTTCTTGCTCAGGGTTGACTTACCACCACCTGCATTACCAAATACGGCTACTTTTTTCATAAAAATAGTTACAATAAACAACTGGAATTTTGTAGGTTGGGTTGACAAAGGAAACCCAACAATAGGTACTGTAGACACTACAGTTCAACAAATTTATCTTATAGCAGGGAACAGGGAACACTTAACTCGGAACAGTTGGAAAAACATTTCCTAGTGTAAGATTCATCATTAGTGTATGTCCTAACTAATTCTTTCTTAGCTATAACTAACACATATTGTAATTATTGTTGTGGGAAAGCTCTCAAGTAGTCTCTGCGTAAGTCCTATTTAATACTGAACAACACCGATGCTACCGCATTTGATATAAAACCCTTGTTTATTACGGACTTATACCTTTTTGACGTAAAATCCTTTGCCTATCGATATCTCAGTCTATTTTCTGCTGCTGTTTTGTGTAAGTGTCAACTCTTTTCTCAAAAAAATTCAACATTTCAAGCATTAGTTGAATCTCATAATCACTTAAGATTATTGCTTGAGAATCGTCAGGTTTATTTAAACACTCTTGCTTAATTTTCGTTGGTTCTTTTTGAATATTTTCTAATTTTTTATTATCAGGAGGATTTCCTGCTTATTGTAATCTTAGGTTTTTAAGTTCTATTTCAATTGTGTTTAAATAATTGTCTATTCTGACATAGAAGTTTAATTTTTTATATTCTGGTAATTGGCTATATTTATCTATTAATATTTTTCTAAATTTGTTATCTCTTGTATTTGTTACAGTTGGATTATTTCCATCTTCAATCGAGTTCAATGTCTGATATACTGGAGATGTATTTACGGCTTTATATGTATACTCAATCGGCTTAGGAGCATAATAACTATAACCATAATTACGATTATAAATTTCCCGAAAATCTTTTTTAGACCAATTCAGTATAATAATCTCAACAAATCTTGCTTCAATTTCAGAATTTTTTTTAATCTCTTCTAAGTTTTGCGTATGTTCTGCATCATCCTCTTCCATAAAATATTGAATCTCATCTCTAGTAAGTAGAACTGAAACTACTTGCTCAAATGATGGTTTGGTTGTTGATTTTAACTTAGACAATTTTGTTTCGTAAAGTTTGATTGTATCAGTTAAGTTTGTCATATTTAATTGCGAGTTATAATTTTGGATTTTACTACTTAAATTGGGAGTAAAATTTTACTTTTATACTATCCTTACCAATGGATAATGGATAATTAATAATTGATAATTGATATTGATAATTGATAATTAATCAATCCGGTTTCAAGCCTTCTCTTTCAAGAGAAAAAGCGGTCGTTTAGCTAGCGCACAACTTCGTTTTGCTAGCGCAAAGCTCCGCTAACGGCTGTCGCCGACATGAAAAACGCTTTCGCGACATGAAAAGCGGAGCTTTCCGTAAGGATGGGATGGCGAGGTTTCCCGAAGAGTGCAGAGCCGCTCCGAAGTGCGCCATATCCAATCGACCAAGAGAAAAGCTTAGGAGATTTCTTTATATTCAATTCCCTTACGGTTTTAACCAGAGGTAATTATCCATTGTCCATTAATGAAATATTTATATTAGTATTTTGAGCTTGATTAACAGAAGTAAACACATTCATATTGTTCATTAACCAATCAAAAAAATGGAAAGACTGGTTTTATGATTTGGTTTGTCTATTAGACCTCTCCGGAAAAGAGGGAGTAGGGAGTAGGGGCATCTATGCGAATCGCCCGTACGGGAGTAGGGGGAAAGAATTGATAATTTTTTCGCATGGGATTGATTTAATTTTTGAGGATCGGAGATGTCTATTGCAGAGATGCGCTCGCTCAACTTCATCAAGGTAATATTACTGTTCAAAGTCAATCAATTAAGGCAGTATATTTACTCTAATATTACTTTTTAATTACACATCTTTAAGACTAATTTTTCATCTGATTAATCTGCTGTATAACATAATTATAAACAGATTCAATTTCTCGAAAATATTCAGATTCATCAGAATTATTTGAGACAAAGAATAAAGTCAAACATTTTGTCGTTTTTCCTTCTGATTCTAAATCATCATTACCTACTACAACTTTAACCGGATTCTCAACAAATTGATAGTTTGTCAATTCAGCTATTTGATTAAAAATATTAAATAACTGTTGATATTCCTCCTCATCGCGGGGCATAACTGCTACATATCTCTGCCTCATTGCTGCATCTGTTGTAGAAAAATGACCTTGACAACTAGAATAAGTTATACAATTTAATTTCAGAATTAAAGCAATAGTTAAATCTCTAACTCCTGGTTCAATAGACCGTTTAAAATAACGATGATATTTAGTAAAAATTGGCGAATCACAACAAGCAGCAGTACCGTCAGTATTAATATTACCGTTAGGACTGTGTTTAAATATGTCAAATTCCGTTACTTCAACAAATCTATCTTCCCAGGAATCAAGAAAAGATTTTAAATCACTAAATTCAGTCATAATTTTCAATATTTTTTAGTGCAAAAACAATAGTTAACTAGATAATTATCATTATATAGTATGTAAATTAAAATCCCAAAAAATCTCTAGTTAGAGATTTTTTTAGTAACAAATATAAATCTCAAAAAACTGTTTTTTTTGCTAGACGTTAATAACGCAAGCTATATTCTCAAATATGTTAAATTCCTGAATTAAGCCCAATCATACTCCCGCTCAACCCCATATCAGTTCTTGGCTTGTTTTGTGTATGATAAAATTTGCTAACTATTAAGTAACTGATTATTGGGCATTAAGCATGAGAAAGGGTATAGAATGGATTAATCAGAATAGTAAAAAGGGAGCAATCGTAGCGATTCCCGAACGCTGGAGTTTATGTTCAGCAAAACCATTTGCGACATCTGATTTTACTGTCATCGATCAAAAGAAGTAAAAAAAAATGAAATTAGAAAAACCGGATTATTATTTATACAATACTCGTTTCAGTTTTAAGTGGCAAGAAGATTTTCCAACTTGTGATGTAGTTCATCTTGTCACTCGTAAAGAGGTTCTGTTAGGTACAATTAAAGAATGTAAAGCCAGCAGGGTTAAATCCGATTAAATATTAAAACAAAACTTATATCATGTTCGGATAATCAACAATAAAAAAGTTTTTGTTTGTAGTAGGGCTTTAGTCCTAATTATAGATAAGGCTAAAGCCCTACTACAAACTTTAATTATAACTATTTAACCGGAAATGATATTACTTGTTAACTTGAGAATGGTAAAACTCAAATATTAACTGAACAAGCAAGTTTTGGCGAATCTGATTCTAATAGTTTACCCTTGGGAGTCATTCCCAAAGAGAGCTTCATCAATTGATAATGAATAATGGATAATTACAAGAAGGTTAAAACCGTTCCGAAATTGAATATAAGGAAATCTGATTTATTCTCTTGGTCGATTGGAGGCAAGCGAGGAAACCTCGCCATCCCATCCTACGGACTGCTCCGCTTTCCGACCGCTTTTTTCTCCTTGCTCATGAGAGACTTTAAACCTTTGGGGATTAATTATCAATTATCAATTGTCAATTATCCATTGTAAATATTCCCTGGCAAATGCGTCAGATGAATCACAAAAAAATGGCTTAAAAATTCAAAAATATTCACTTTAAATATAGAAAATGAAAAATATCAAACTTTTTTTCCACGCTTTCCAGAGTTTTTGGGCAATTGGTAAACTATATTGGTGGGATTCTCCAGAGAAATGGCGAGCAATTGGTTTGCTTATATTGCTGTTTTGTTTTCTAAGTTTAGATTCAACTATAGGAGTTAATCAACTAAAACAACAAGGAGAATTAATTTCTGCTTTAGTTGATTTGGACTCTGAGAGATTCTGGGAATCTGCATTTTTATATATTGGTGCTTCTATTTTTTTAGCCGTAACTGTTGCTACTTGGCAGTATTTAGAAGATAAAATTCGTCTGTATTCTAGGGAGTGGTTGACTAAATTTTATTTAGATAAATATTTTCAAAATAATTGTTTTTATAGAGTGAATACTTTTTATCGAGAAATTGATAATCCCGATCAGCGAATTGCAGAAGATATAGCAGCTTTTTGTCATCGTTCTGTGAGTCTATTTAGGCAGTTGACCCTAGCAATTATTAACTTGTTTGCATTCGGAGTTCTACTTTGGGAAAAATCAAAATTATTGGTTCTTATTTTAGTCATATATTCTCTCGGAGGTATGCTAATTACAACTATAGGTTTTGGTAAAATTTTGATTCCAATTAAAAAAGAACAACTGAAGCGAGAAGCAAATTTTCGATTTGGTTTAGTGAGAATTCGAGAGAATGCTGAATCAATTGCTTTTTATAATGGAGCTAATAGAGAATTTACTTACATTAAACAGATATTTTCTCCGGTTTTAAGTATTTATAATAAAGTAATTACTTGGGAGAGGAATTTAGATATTTTTCAAAACATATATGGTTATATTACCTGGATGTTACCAGCTTTAGTTATTGGTCCGAGAATTTTGGCAGGAGAACCAGGGTTGGAAGTCGGAGCAATACAAGAAGCGAATGGAGCTTTTGGAAGGGTTTTTAGATCCTTGAATATCATAGTTAGGATGTTTGAATTTCTCACCAGTTTTATAGCAGGTATTGAACGTTTAGATAGTTTTGTCAAAGTTCTAGAAGAACCAAAAGTATTGTCTGTAGAGAATAGTACAACAATTGATACAGTTGAAGATTCCCGTTTAAGGTTACAGCATCTTACTTTGCAAACTCCTAATTATCAAAGAACTTTAGTTAAGGATGTATCTATAGAATTACAACCGGGAGAAGGACTCTTAATCATGGGGATGAGTGGTGGCGGAAAAAGTTCTATTTTGCGAGCGATCGCTGGTTTATGGAATTCTGGAACCGGGAGAATTTACCGACCAAAATTAGAAGAGATTCTTTTTTTACCACAACGTCCTTATCTGATTTTAGGTTCCTTGCGAGATCAACTTTTATATCCACGCACTGACTTAAATATTTCTGATGAAGAAATTTATCGAGTGCTAAAACAAGTTAACTTACCAGACTTAGCTGAAAGAATGGGTGGTTTAGATACCATAGAAGATTGGGATAATATGTTGTCAATGGGAGAACAACAGCGCGTAGCTTTTGCTCGTTTGTTGCTAACTCAACCCCGTTATGCAATTTTAGACGAAGCAACGAGTGCTCTGGATGTGCAAAATGAACAAAGTCTTTACCAACATTTGCAAACTTTATCAACCACTTATATTAGTGTCGGACACCGACCTACCTTATTGCAATATCACCATCAAGTTTTGGAAGTGCTAGGTGATGAAACTTGGCGAGTCAGTTCTCCAGAAGATTATCAGTATTATGCCTAACACTACCTTTTTTTCCTCTAATATGGAATCCGGTTGAATAGACATCTCCGGAAAAGAGGGAATAGGGAACACTTAACAGAAAGAAAGAATAGATAATTTCTGGATGAGAATTGATTTGATTTTTAATTTTCACGCCTATGTCTAATAGTAGTCATTGCGACGATAGGAAGCAATCTCGCGTTATCCATGAGATTGCTTCCTTCCACTCCGTACCAGTCGCTGCGGACTAGAATAAGGGTCAAATATAGCGAAGCTCTCAGCAGGGGAAATCTAGAAAGACTTTAATTTTAGATTTCCCCTCATAGCAACTTGACTATATTTGACCCAATAACTAATTATCCAAATATGATATTAGTTGATTTAACCTCTCAAAAAAATTAATTCCAGATTCTCTAGCAATCTAAATTGATAATTCAATCAACTTGATTCGGGGGAGTACCTAGAATTAATTTGTGACTTGACTTTATAGTTATGAATTTTTAGTTACTAAACCACACTTCATCTCGTCCACTACCTCGTTCATCAAAAAATATCTGAACTGGAGTTAAAAACCTTTGGATATTTAAGGTTGAATTATTTGATAAGAAGCTGCAGAACTTGCGAGAGACCATCATAGAGATTATGATGGAAATATTAATAGATAAGTAGAGACTCATGGGAGTTTTCCATTGTCCAGACAAGGAGTTTCTACTACTTATACGCAGGTTATGTAGTGTCTTCAGGATAAAAGGGGTGATACCTTTTCTATGACTTTAAGTGCTTTTTTCGGCCAGAAACTGAATTATTCTGCGGGTCAGCGAGCGCTGAGTCTACTTGTTTCAACAAGATTTCTAGGGTAGAGGAGTTATCCACAACTATATCCGTCTTTTGACATTTTTCTTCCAGGGACATCTGATTATTAATTCGAGTGTAAGCTTGTTGTTTACTCAAGCGGTCACGTTTCATTAATCTCTCTATTTGTTGTTGGGGTGTAGCATATATAACCCAAATTTCTGTTACTAAGTCAGTCATCTTAGCTTCAAACAGTAGTGGTATCACTAATATTGCTGTAGGAGCTTGAGAAGTAGTTTGATGGGATGTTACTTGTATAGAACTTTTCTGCCCAGATTCACTATTTTTTACGATAAAATGCTGAATATTCTGCTCAAAGCGATCGCGAACATAAGGGTGAATCTGTTGCTCTAACCAATTTAGCTCGTTTTTATCGTTAAAAACAATCTCTCCTAATTTTTGTCTATCTAGGTTACCATTAGGCAAAACAATATTTTTACCATAGTGTTCTACTATACCTTCTAAAATTGATGAACCAGGTTGTACAGCTTCCCGCGCATAAACATCTGCATCCCAAATTGGAAACTGGTAATTTTTACTCAAATAATTAGAGACTGTAGTTTTTCCCGTACTAATACCGCCAGTTAAGCCAATGAAACGCATAATTTTTTAAGTCAAAAGTTTAAATTTAAAAATCAAAAGTTAGAGAAACAGTAGTAAGTAGGGGGAATAATTAAGACCTCAGTAAGTAGGGGGAATAATTAAGACCTTTCCCCCAACCCCTCTCCTACTCCGAGAGGGGAGAAATATTTTCCCACTTCGGTCTCCTCCTTTCTCAGCTATGCTTTATAAACATATTTACTTAACAGAAAACTTGACACCAGACAGTAGTAAGTAGGGAGAATAATTAAGACCTTTCCCCCAACCCCTCTCCTACTCCGAGAGGGGAGAAATATTTTCCCACTTCGGTCTCCTCCTTTCTCAGCTATGCTTTATAAACATATTTACTTAACAGAAAACTTGACACCAGACAGTAGTAAGTAGGGAGAATAATTAAGACCTTTCCCCCAACCCCTCTCCTACTCCGAGAGGGGAGAAATATTTTCCCACTTCGGTCTCCTCCTTTCTCAGCTATGCTTTATAAACATCTTTAACTTAACAGAAAACTTGACAAAAGAGAAAAGTTATGTATTTGCGATTCAATAGATATTTTAGGAGAGTAAACCTATTTAAAAATAGGTTTTCCTCCCGATCGCCCCACCTCCCCATCTCCCCATCTCCCCATCGGTTACAGGAGAGTTCTCAATATTATGGATTAGAGTAGGAATGAAACCATAGCAATCTCATAATAAATTACCTTTGAGAGGATTAAAAAAAATTATTTTTGACTAAAAAGTTGTTTTATGATAAAGCAGTAAAAAAATACAAACCAATGAACTATGTACCCGTTGATAAAATTTACCAGATTCTCATAGCTGTCCCCTTAACTGGACTTTGGGTATTGGACACTGCTGCACTCTTACCATTGAACAACAGCGAAAATAATGGTAGGGTCGGAATAATTCCATGGCAAATATTTTCCGCTCAAAGAGCATTAGCTCAATCATCGACTCAACCAATAGTTCCCGAAGCAAACTCAACTAATACAGTAGTAACTCCGGTAACACCATCAAACAATTCTTCTCAAACTCGCTTTGATATTACAGGTGGAAAGCGCTCGGAAGATAATGCTAATCTTTTCCATAGTTTCACTAGATTTAATCTGACAGAAAACCAAATTGTTAACTTTATATCTAATCCCAATATAAAAAATATTCTCACTCGCGTTACAGGTGGAGATGTTTCTGTAATTAATGGTTTAATTCAGGTAACAGGGGGAAATTCTAATTTATTTATTATGAACCCTGCTGGTGTTATTTTGGGTCCAAATGCTAGATTAGATGTACCCGCATCTTTTGTTGTAACTACTGGTTCAAGTATTGGTTTTGATTCTGGTTGGTTTAATGCTACAGGTGAAAATAACTACGATCTTTTAACAGGAAATCCCAGTAGTTTTTCCTTCCCTCTGGGTAATTCGGGAGTAATAATAAATGCAGGTGAGTTAAGTGTTGAAGCTGGAGAAAGTGTAACTTTATTGGGTGGAACAATTATTAGTACAGGTAAAATATCTGCACCGGGTGGTGAAATTACAATTTCTACACTTCCA
>NZ_JAAHGT010000449.1 GCF_010672385.1 Okeania sp. SIO2F4 | reverse complement strand
TCTCTAATAAGCAGAAGGGGCGAACGGCCGTTTTGCCAGCGCATAGCTCCACTTTTCATGTTGCGCAGCAAAACGGCTCTCACCAACATGAAACGCCACTACACTGAACCTTAATCGCTAATTCGCAATTCAAATATCTACAACACTACATCAATTAAAGGACGAAAATTATGTCTGTAAATACAACAACATTTGACATCTTTGAAACTTTGACTAATGGTAAACAGATTGCTCAATCTTTACTAACAGACTTAGCTCAAAATCAGGAAAAATTGAAATCTATTGTAGAAATAGCTTTCGGTTCTGATATTAATACTCAAAAACTAGAGAATCTTCAGCAAAAATGGTTAGCTCAGGATTTTTCCAATCTTCCTGAAGTAGAAATTCGTTCTTCTAGTGAAATAGATGGTGCAAATGGAGCTTTTTCTGGAGATACAAATCGAATTTATATTGCTGAGGAATTTCTCGTTGCAAATGAGATGAATTTAGAAGCGATCGCTGATGTTTTTCTAGAAGAAATTGGGCATTTTGTTGATAGTCAAATTAATACTTCAGATTCGCCTGGAGATGAAGGAAAAATTTTTGCCTCCGCTGTTAAAGGTGAGACTCTAGGAACAGAAAAATTATCACTTTTGCAGACAGAGAATGATCGTGCAACTGTAAACATGGAAAACCAATTAATTCATATAGAAAAATCCGATCCAGGAGTGATTTTAGATGAAAAAGGACGAGGGACAAAGTTTAAATTAGACAATATACCTATTTTTACCACCGATCCTGAAAAAGATTCAGATAAAGATGGTTTGAATGATGAATGGGAAAATATTGCTGTTCAGTCACTAAAACCTACATTACTCTTCACTGAAGACGAGGATCAATTCAAACACCCAGAACATCAATTGGCTTTATTTACCAGGGTGAGTCCTGTTGAAGTGGAGAATGCACAAGGGGAAACACGAACTTACATAACATTTCTGAACAAAGTTGCTTTTACCATAGATTATGGCACTCCCAATTTGGGTATAGGAGGTCATAATGGAGATGTTTCTAACTTTCAAACTGCATGGCAAGTTATTGATGATTTTACTATCGAACTAGATCGATTGTGGACAAGTGGTCATGTAGGCACTTTGCGCAGCCATAGTGACTACTCTATAGGTGTGGATGGCCCTGAATCATCAGATAGTTTTCTGGGGGAGGCAGAAGGCCCATCTATAGAATTTGCAGACAACGGTTCAATTAATATCTACATAGAGGAAGATAAGCACTCAAACTGGTCTTCTATTATCAAACAGTCAATGGAAGATGGCTCTTATCCTGTTGATGATGATATTGCTGTTCGTCCCGATACGTATAACGTAGGAGAACCTTGGCATCATCCTAATTCAGAGTTTACCAATGATATTGGACACTTGTTTGATAATGAAAGCATTTGGACAGACTCAGATGGTAGGTTTTGCGGTGGTCTTGAGTGTGATAATGCGAAAACTGGACGTCGGCTCGGACGTTTTTTCGGTAGTCTTGTGGGTTCAGTAGCTGGTGGTATGTTATTGGGACCTCTTGGAGCTATCGGAGGAGGCATTGGTGCAGGTATTGGTGGAGGTCGAATAGGCAAAAAAATTGATGGTGTTTCCCCTAATTATTTAGGATCTGGTTTTACTGATGCATTGATCGATGAGCGGTTCCCAAATAGTACAAAAGCAGGAGGAGATTTCTATCGCTTACCACCAGGTACTGAGTTATTTGAACCATTTATGTTCAGCATTGATCGGGTTATGACTCTTGATGGTGATGGCCTTGATGGACGTTTAATAAAACATAGAGGACATTTATTTCCAAGAGTTTGGTTTGACAATTATCCCGAAGGAGATCCCATAACTAAATCACAAGTTCAGGAAAAATCTAGTCAAAAAGGCAAAGGTATTATTCCCAAAGAGTACGGCAAAGACTGGGATTTTCACTACACCATTACTGACTCAACCATTGATATAGCAATTGAGATTTGGGATGATGATAAACCTTTTAAGGGAGGAAAGGACGATAAAGGCGATATTAATCCCTATTCAGCCGAAGGTTTCAAGTATGATGACACAAAGACTTTATTCCTCCAATACAACTATCCAGACAATGCACTCTATGCCTTTGGTATTCCAGGAGTCCCTCTAAAACAAGATGGTACGCCATCAGAAACAGGGGTGCCAGAAGCATGGCAACCAGAAAGCAATGGTCAATATTACTTCCAAGGCGAAACCAAGGATAATGGTGAGCCTAAAACCGATCAAGTGGGGATTTGGTTATCCATTGAAGCTCCGTCATTCCATGAAGTCCAATCAGATGGAACACTTGAACCCAATTCTCTCAGAGATCGTATTGCTGGTTCTGATGATAACGAAACTACTGCAATTCGACACATTAGTGGTCAAGCTGGCAGTGAGGTTGTTGAGCTTGAATCCAATGGAACAAAGGAACAATATGGTCCAGGAACATCACAAGGCTCATTTGCTCGAATTCAAAGATTTGCTGGAGATGGCAACGACACAATAATCTTAGACGGCGTTTCCACTTCTGCTTATCTTGGTGGTGGAGACGGGGACGATAGCATCGAAATTAATAATTCCCCTGTTGGTACTACCCATAGCTCTGTTATTGATGGAGGTACTGGGAAAGACACTCTGAAAGGAGGATCGGGAAACGATCATATTGATGGAGGCGATGGAGACGATGAACTTCATGGTCGTTCTGGTGAAGATGTTATTGTTGGTCGTAACGGCAATGACTACATTGATGCTGGTTTAGGGAATGATATTGCCAGTGGTGGCACAGGTTTTGATACTATTTTTACTGGTGATGGAGAAGATCTTATCGCTGCTGGCAGTGATAGTGACTATGCCGATGGTGGTAATGGGAACGATTTAATTTTGGGAGACTCGTCAGTTGATCTAGACAATGAAGTAACTTTTGCTATCGTTGAAGAGGAGTCAGGAGATACCCTTTTAGGAGGATTGGGCAAAGATACCATTCTTGGTGAATGGGGAGATGATCAAATCTATGGTAATGATGGAGTTGATTTGCTTTATGGCGGTATTGGTAATGATATAGTCGATGGTGGTAGTGGTGATGACATAATTGAAGGTAACGAGGGTGATGATACTCTTCTCGGTGATGGAGATAATTTAGTTCAAGGTAATGAGAATGATAACGAGCTTGCTATTGTAGCAAAAGGGAAATCTCTAGATATAATATCTGAAACTGAGGGTGAAGCTGATAACGACCTCCTCAAAGGAGAACAAGGTAACGACTTCATCGACGGTGGAGACGAAAACGATACAGTCACTTATGATAACTCACCCAATGGAGTAGTAGTCAATATCGACGAACAACAAGACTACGAAAACCCAGGCGGCTATCAACACACAACCATTGTCACCGAAAAACCCATCCCCACCGATACCGAACCTGACTTTACCATCGAAAAAGGCACAGCTCAAGACGGTTTTGGAACAACAGATATTCTCACCAACCTAGAAAATATCATCGGTTCAGAATTCAATGACGTTCTCATCGGCAACGAAAAAGATAACAAAATTGAAGGTCTGGCAGGCGATGACATAATGGTAGGCAACGCCGGAGACGACCAACTAGACGGAGGCAACGACAACGACACCGCCTCCTATCGCCGAGACCCAGACAAAGTAAACGTCAACCTCGAACAAAACCAAGCCAACGATGGCTTCGGAGGTACAGACGAAATCTTAAACACAGAAAACGTCATCGGTTCCGACTTCGACGACACCATTACAGGCGACGAAGTAGACAACATTATCCACAGCGGAAAAGGAAACGACATCATAGAAGCACGCGATGGAGAAGACATCATCTTCGGCGAATCAGGAACAGACGACATCAAAGGCGAAGACGGAAACGACTTCATCGTAGGAGGCAAAGACCCAGACAAACTAGACGGAGGCAACGACAACGACACCGCCTCCTACTTCACCTCCGAAAGTCGAGTCCACGTCAGCCTATTTGACGGCAAAGGTTGGGCAGGAGACGCCAAAAAAGACACCCTCACCAACATCGAAAACCTCGAAGGTTCAGAATACGAAGACCTACTCATTGGCGACGCACAAAACAACATCCTCAGCGGTTTAGGAGGAGACGACCTACTCAAAGCCAAAAGGGGAAACGACCTCATAGATGGAGGAGAAGGAGAAGACCGCCTCTACGGTCAAGACGGCAACGACACCTTAGAAGGTCAAGCAGGTAACGACCTCCTCAAAGGTGGCAAAGACCACGACCAACTAGACGGAGGAGAAGGCAACGACAACCTCCACGGTCAAACAGGTAAAGACACCCTAGAAGGAGGAGAAGGCAACGACAACCTCAAAGGAGGAGCAGGAGACGATGAATTAGACGGCCAAGCAGGCAACGACAACCTTGAAGGAGAAATTGGCGACGACAACCTCAAAGGAGGAGAAGGCAACGACCAACTAGATGGTGGAGATGGAGACGACAACCTCCAAGGAGAAGCAGGAGACGACCAACTCTATGGTATGGGAGGTCAAGACAACCTTGATGGAGGAAGCGATGACGACCTCCTAGAAGGACGATCGGGCAACGACCAACTAGAAGGAGGAGACGGCAACGACCGCATCTATGGCAACCAAGGTAACGATAACCTCTCTGGAGGAGACGGCAACGACCTCCTCAAAGGAGGTTTAGACAAAGACACCCTTGATGGTGGAGCTGGAAACGACGAACTATTCGGGCAAATAGACAAAGACCTACTCAAAGGAGGGGAAGGCAACGACAACCTCTGGGGAGGAGGCAACAGCGATCGCCTTTATGGAGAAGAAGGAAACGACTACCTCAATGGTGAAGCAGGAAACGACACACTTGAAGGAAATGAAGGCAATGACCGCCTCTATGGAGAAGATGGAGATGACGAAATCAAAGGAAACACAGGTCGTGACTACCTAGACGGAGGTAAAGGCAACGACGAACTTCAAGGCAATGAAGACAACGACCGCATTTATGGTCGCGAAGGAGACGACATCCTAGAAGGGGGAACAGGTCAAGACATACTAGACGGTGGAGCAGACGACGACTTCATCTATGGAGAAGAAGGAGGCGATCGCCTAAACGGAGGAGAAGGAGAAGACTACCTAGACGGAGGAGAAGGAAGCGATCGCCTTAAAGGAGAAGAAGGAGACGACCATTTGTTAGGTCAGTCTGGTCGAGACTACCTAAATGGAGGAGAAGGAGAAGACATACTCGAAGGAGGTGATGATGCAGACTTATTATTAGGCAAAGAAGGAGATGACTACCTAGAAGGAGGAAAAGGCGACGACGAATTAGATGGTGGAGCAGACGAAGACCAACTTTACGGTCAAGAAGGTAACGATACTCAGACAGGAGGTGCAGGTAACGACTATCTAGAAGGTGGTGAGGGTGATGACGAATTAGCAGGTGGTGAAGGAAACGACCAACTCTATGGTCAAGAAGGCAAAGACATCCTTTCTGGAGAAGACGGTAACGATAACCTTTATGGAGGGGATGAGGATGACCAACTAGAGGGAGGTACAGGTAACGACTTACTTTCTGGAGAGGAAGGTAATGATACTTTAGATGCAGGAGATGGTGATGACAACCTCGAAGGTGGTGCAGGTGATGATGAACTTACAGCAGGAAAAGGGGAAGACCAACTCTACGGTGAAGGAGGTAATGATACTTTAGATAGTGGGGAAGGTCACGACTATATTGAAGGTGGTGAAGGTGATGATGAAATTACAGCAGGTGAAGGTGATGACCAAGCTTACGGAGGTACAGGAAACGATAATATTAATGGTAATGGAGGCAATGACTTACTTGATGGTGAAGAGGGTGATGATGTAATTGAGGGTGAAGATGGAGATGATTACATTATTGGTGGTGAAGGTGATGATGAGTTAAGTGCAGGTGCTGGTAATGACCTATTAGAAGGTGGTGATGGTAACGACTCCTTACATGGAAATGAGGGTGATAATATTCTTGAAGGTGGTGCAGGTGATGATGAGTTACATGGAGGCAGTGGTAGCGATACATTTGTATTGCAGCAAGGAGCAGGTTTTGATTCGGTTTATAATTTCCAGGTGGATGATGATTTCTTTGAGTTAATAGATTTGACTTTTGAAGATTTGGAAATTACTGAGGAAGTAGAGTCGAGTGACAATGCTGTGATTAGTGTTTTGGATAGTGGGGAACAACTTGCTTTTGTAGAGGGTGTAAAAGTCGATGAGTTGACTGGTTTTCATTTCTTCCCGTTTGGTGGTGATGAGCTAGAGTCGGAAACAGAAACTGCTCTAGATGCTGAAACTGATGAAACTGTGGCAGAGTCGGAGGATATTGCTTCTGAGTCGGAAACTGATGAGTCTGATGAAACTGTGGTAGAAGAGGATGATATTACTTCTGAGTCTGAGTCTCAGGAAACTGATGAAACAGTAGTAGAAGAGGAAGATATTACTTCTGAGTCTGAGTCTCAGGAAACTGATGAGTCTGATGAAACTGTCGCAGAAGGGGATGATATTACTTCTGATTCTGAATCTCCAGAAACTGATGAAACAGTAGTAGAAGAGGAAGATATTACTTCTGATTCTGAGTCTCCAGAAACTGATGAAACTGTGGTAGAAGAGGAAACTGATGATTCAGATAATTCTATTACAGAAGAGGAAGATGTTACTTCCGAATCTCCAGAAACTGATGATGAAACTGTCGCAGAGTCCGAAGATATTACTTCTGATACTGAATCTCCAGAAACTGATGAGTCGGATAATTCTGTAGCAGAATTAGAAGCGATCGCTTCCAACTCACCCAAGGAGAAAGAAACTGATATTATAACTGGTGAAGAGGTATCCACAGAAACAGAAGACGAACTGCTTAATAGTGTGTCGGAGTCACCCTTGGACAATACAGATGAGTTTCTACTTGCTGGAGATGGAGATAATTTAGCTTCTATCCCTGAAATTGAAGTTAAAGAGTTAACTACATCTGATAATAATATTGAGGATAATATCACAACAGGTTCAAGCACCATTGAAACTGCTGATAATGATAGTCAAGATCCAGTTTTAGCAGCCATAGATACGAATGAGGCACTGATTTAACTCCCCCGGCGGGAAGTCCCGCGCTCTCCCGTTTTGCTAGCGCATAACTTCGCACTTCGGCTGTCGCCGACATGAAAGGCTCAGCAAGTGCGGCAGCTATTAGGGGAGCGTCTGGATGGGAAAGCCGGGCGTTATATGTGTTGTTCGCCGGGGATTTTCTCTTGATCTACTATAGCCATTGACAATTACAAATACAGTCACTATTATATTCTATAAATTGTTATAAACACAGGGGGAGGACATCACCTCTGTCAAAACAGCGGTCAGGGTTTCTCTGGCTGAATAATCCCGCGCTGTCACGCAAGTGCAGCGTCGGGAGTATGTCAATTGATATCCTCTGAAAGTAAGCTGGGCAAATCTTTGCCCACCCTACTAGCTCGTCTAGCTTTAAAATGTGGGTAAGTTTCACTATCCCGGAAGACCTCTCCCCCGACCCCTCTCCTGCAAGGATAAAGGTGAAATGCTCCCCCTTCCCA
>NZ_JAAHGT010000448.1 GCF_010672385.1 Okeania sp. SIO2F4 | reverse complement strand
GTGACCTAATTGCCAAATTTTTGCTGCTTCTCTTCCCTCGTCACTTCTGTAGGTCTCTAATCTGACCCCTCCTCTACCTGACCAGAAAATAAGGTCAATAGCCACCCTTTCAAGGGTATAAAAAAAAGAAAACCCAGTCTTTCCAGCCTCCCTATTCAAGGAGGTAGTGATAACTGTTAACTGATAACTGAAATGACTCCTGATATCCTGTCCGGATTAATTAGTCATCAAAAAAGTATATGATTTGTAGAATAGCTCTCAGCCCGATACATACTTTTTGCTCAAGCCCTACTACAAACTTTAATTATAACTATTCAACCGGACACGATATTATATCATGTCCGGATAATCAGTAATCAAAAAAAGTATATGGTTTGTAGAATAGCTCTCAGCCCGATACATACTTTTTGCTCAAGCCCTACTACAAACTTTAATTATAACTATTCAACCGGACATGATATTACTTTAAATTGTATGGGACTAAAGACAATGGTAAGCTATGGACAAAATCTGACCCACTTTGCTCATTTTCTCAGACTTCGCTAAATTTAGAAAAATATTAAGTTTTAGATTAATCCAATACCTATGTCTCGCGTTAGAGCTCCTGAACTGCCTCAAAATTACCCTTGGCTCAATACAGGCCAACCCATATCCCTTCAATCTCTGAAAGGACGAGTGGTTATCCTAGATTTCTGGACTTACTGCTGTATTAACTGCCTCCACGTTTTGCCAGAACTAAAATTTCTTGAGCAAAAATACCCAGATAGCTTGACTGTTATTGGTGTCCACTCAGCTAAATTCGAGAATGAAAAAGAAGTGGAAAATATCCGCCAGGCCATACTTCGCTATGACGTTGAACACCCTGTTTTAGTAGACAGTGGGTCTAGAGTTTGGCGACAATATGCTGTTCGTGCATGGCCTACTTTCAAGATTATCGATCCAGAAGGATATGTGGTGGGGTCTTTTTCTGGTGAAGGTAAACGTGATGCTTTGGATGAAATTATTGGTAAGTTGATAGAAGAATATCAAAATAAAAGCACTATTAATTTTAGGGAAGTTAGTTTAATTCTGGAAAAGGAAAAGCAACCTTTGACTACACCTTTGGCATTTCCTGGTAAAGTTCTTGCTGATAGTCTTACCAATCAATTATTTGTTGCTGATTCTGGACACCATCGCATTGTAGTTAGTACACTGGAGGGTGAGGTCTTGCACATTATTGGTACTGGAAAAGCAGGATTAATTGATGGTTCATTTGATGAAGCTCAATTTTCGGCTCCCCAAGGTATGACTTTTGATGCCAAAAATCAAGTTTTATATGTTGCTGATACAAAAAATCATGCTTTACGCAAAATAGATTTTCCAACTCGGCAGGTGGAAACTATTGCAGGTACTGGAGAACAAAGTCGTAAAATTTCGCCTGATACTGGGGTGGCTAAAGAAACTAAGCTTAATTCTCCTTGGGATGTGGAGAAAGTAGGCGATCGCCTTTTTATTGCTATGGCAGGTTCACACCAAATATGGTTATTGGAACTTGATAGTGGTATTATTGGTATTTATGCAGGTAATGGTGGGGAAGCTTGTGTAAATGGGTCTTTAAAAGAATCAGCTTTTGCTCAACCTAGTGGTATTAGTACAGATGGCAATGAGTTATTTATTGCTGATAGTGAGGTTAGTTCAGTTCGTGCAGTGGGTATTAATGAGCATCCTAAAGTGCGTACTGTTTGTGGTAGTGGAGGATTATTTGGCTTTGGAGACAAGGATGGTCAAGGTGAAGAGGTTTTGCTACAGCATTGTTTGGGAATAGAATATACTCAGAATTATGTTTGGGTTGCTGATACCTATAATCACAAAATTAAGCGGGTGGAATATCACGCGGGTTTATGTCGTAACATGTTAGGAGATGGTACTGCTGGTCATCAAGATGGACAAGGTATTAATTCTCGCTTTTCTGAACCATCAGGATTAAGTGCGATCGCGCAACATTTATTTATTGCAGATACGAATAATCATCTGATTCGTAGAATTGAGCTAGATACACTCGAAGTAACTACTTTGGAGTTTCCTGGTCTGTGTCCTCCTGATGTTTGTTTGCCTAGTAATATAGAATCCGATTGAAAACTTGTCATTGCGACGATAGGAAGCAATCTCGTAGGACCCCTGAAATTGCTTTTTTTTTTCACGGAGTGTAAGGCACAATAACTTGGGTATAGTAATTATCCGGAAATAATATGATGCATAAAGATTGGCGTTGGTAATTGGTAAGATGATTTTTTACTAGGGGTGATCCCCATAACTTACTCTAGTCAGATGTTTAAAGGGATAGCATTTTTTTCATAATTTATCATATAAGAGGGAGTAGGGGCGATTCGCGAATCGCCCCTACACGAGTAAGGGGAAATAATTGATAATTTTTGTGGGATAATTGATAATTTTATAGTATTATTTCGTAGGTTGGGTTGACGTTAAGGAAACCCAACAATAAAAAGGAAACCCAACAATAAACTGTATCTGTTGGGTTGCGCTGGCGCTTAACCCAACCTACTGTTGTTCCCTCTTCCTTCTTATGTTAGAAAGTATTATTTGGATATTATTAATTGGTTTTTTTGTCGGTGAAATTGCCTTTAGGTTAAAAGCACCGCCTCTGGTAGGAATGGTATTAGTGGGAATATTATTAGGTCCCCAAATTAGCAATACCATCGACTCTAGCATTTTACAAGCTGCCGACTCCCTACGCATGATCGCCGTTATGGTCATTTTAATGAAAGCAGGGTTAGGTTTAGACAGAGAAAAATTAGCACAACAAGGAACTGTAGCGCTACGGTTAGGCTTTCTCCCCGCAACCTGTGAAGCTATTGTTATCGCCATAGCAGCTATGTGGTTACTTCAGTTTGACTTTGCTACTGGGTTGTTATTGGGTTGTATCATTGGTGCTGAGTCTCCGGCAGTTATTGTTCCCGGAATGTTGCGCCTCAAAAGTTTGGGTTGGGGCGTAACTAAAGGTATTCCTGATGCTATTTTGACTGGCAGTGCTTTGTCAGATGTTTTGCTGTTGTTAGTTTTTAGTTTACTGCTGGCATTTTTATCCCAGGGAACAACTACTGGCATAACTTTACCTGGTGGCATAATACTAAGTGCATTACAACTATTACCATTTCAAGTAATTTTACAAATTATTCTGGGAGCGATCGCCGGGTTGCTGACGGCGCGAATATTAGTATTGCTGCTAGTCAAACAAAATTGGACTCAAAATGCCACCCAAGATACTTTGGTGGCAGCAAGTTTCGCTCTATTGTTAGTCGTCTTAGCAGAGAAATTTCCCATATTTTCTGGTTATTTGGCAGTCATGGCAACAGGATTTTTTGTCATTGAATTTGATGCTCCCCTGGCGCGACGGTTACGAAATGGTTTTGATACTTTGTGGGTAGTGGCGCAAATTGTTTTGTTTGTCTTACTGGGTGCTAGTATCCCGTTGCAAGTATTGGAAAAAGTCTTGTTCGTGGGGTTGTTAATTTTAGCTGTCGGTACTTTAGTCGGACGGATGTTTGGTTGGTATCTCTCCACTTTAGGCAGTAACTGGAATTTTCGAGAGCGTCTCTTTTTGCTGCCCGGAAATTCCGCTAAAGCAACTGTGCAAGCTGCCATTGGAGCTGTTCCTCTAGCAGCAGGTATTGAGGGAGGGGAAACAATTTTAGCGATCGCTGCCCTATCCATATTAGTCACAGCACCCTTGGGAGCTTGGGCAATACCTACCTTTGCACCGAAACTGTTGGAAAAAGGAGAAGTCGATCCGACAAAAGTAGCGATCGCTCGTCGTATTGTATTGTTAGCTGCCGTTGATACCTCACCCCTTGCTGTCGATGTGTTGTTAAAAGTTGCCGAGTTAGCGAGACGTTGTGATGGGGAAGTTGTGGTATTGCACGTTATTCAGTCTGAGGATGGGGAAAGTATTGAGAAACTGCGACAGCAAACAAGGCAACTTTTAGCAGATATTCGGTATCGGTTTGTAACTGTTGCGGGAGTCGTATCAGAGGAAATAATTTCTGTTGCACGAGAGTATGGAGTAGCAGAAATAGTTATGGGGAAAAGGGGGCATCGTTTATGGGAGAATGTGTTAGTTGGTTCCGTTTCTCAAACTGTTTTGGAAAAGAGTTTAATTCCTGTGGTGGTAGTTCATTAATTGATAATGGATAATGAATAATGGATAATTAGGGCTTACTGATTAAATCTAAAGTCATTGATAGATAAAGTTTTTAGCCTTTAAGGAGCGAAAAAAAAGTGCAACTTTGTAAGCTTGAGCGACCAAAAAGTTAGGACGGCTGGCAGACTATGGCAGAAAAATTGAGGGATAATTCTTCCGACTACCACCTTGAAATTCCCCATTCCTCCTTTAGGGGCGAATGGCCATTCGCCCCTAGGACTCCTCCCCCTGCAAAAAGACTTTTTCAGCAAACCCTAATTATTTTTAGGCGATCGGTTTTTTCTTAGGAAGTTGCAGATCGAGATGCTCCGTCTACTTCCTTTTCAGAAATTTCTATGTATTTTTCCCAAAAATCTTGCACTCCGTAGATTTCCACATACTTTATTGTATGCTGGTATACGAACTGGAGACTAAAATTTAACAACGACAACACTGGACGCCACTGTGTTAAATGGAAAGTTTGCAACCTATATGAGTGAGTCATGGCTCTGTACAGTTCGACCAACCATCCTTCATAATCTAGACCTATTATCTTGTAAAAAATATGATTGAAAGCTTTGTTCATTCTTTGCTTAAAGTCGAAATTAGCGCCCTCTGTTGTTGCATAAGTAAATAAAAAACTTTTTATTGAAGATTTGAAAGTGCCTTGTACCCAATTTCGGATGTCACTATCCATATACAAAGGGTCAACAATATATTTCAATTGTGCTTTAAATGTTTCAAATGGTACCCGTCCAAACACCCGAAAGAAAAACGATAAATTGTCTTTGATATCAGACCACTCCATTTCTTCTACCATATAATTCAAAGTGTAACTGAAAAAGTCCACAAAAGCATTCGCTATTTCCTCAATCTCCTCTTCAAGAAAGTCGTCATCATTGTTTTCTAATGTGGTGTTGATGATATTTCCCAAAGCGTATTCTTCATTGAATTCACTAGCAAATCCTTCTCTATCAATCAGATGCTTGTAATCCTTGTTTTTCAGTATATTAAACACTCTCTGTGTCAACCAGTCCAAAAGCCGTGTATTGTCTATATTGCGATTGGATACTTCTGGCTCTTGATACATCTCCTTTAGTTTATTCATTCCTTCTTTGGTCGCCAATAAGGGGACAGGATCGAGTACGTTCCAACTATGTAACGTTATGTCCGATTTTGGATAGGAGTACTGCCCATTCATTGCACTATTGTAATACGTCCTCCATTGTGCATTTCCTGGTGACGGACTCCCTAAACTGCTTACTTTGATCCGGCAAGTATCTTGCCATCCCTTATCATTTATGCGCTCCACCAACTTCAGTCCCATTAGCTGCGCTAACGCCCCTCCTAAACTATGACCGACTACAGTTATTTCTATTTTCTTCCCATCATCTTCAGCTTCTTCTATCAACTTTTTGATTTTGTTCCATATCCCCTTCTCATTTCCTTCTTGCTCTGTTTCCCTCAATAAATTCTTCAATCCAAGGGCAAAACCCTCTCCAACTTTACTATCCTTCATGTTGTTGTATTCTTCTATCTTTATATGCCACTCTTTAGTTCTGATTATTCCCATGTTTTCAAACAGCAACGTGTAATTAGACTGCATATTTGTTCCAGCTATTGAGAGGACGTAGGAGTCTACCTTGTAGCTCTCTACACCTGGTACTTCTCCATTATATTTCGCCAGGAACATGGTTTTGTCTGCAACATCCGATCCTGATTCTTCATCCTGGAAAACACCGACACCCCAGATTAATTCCCATTCTCCGATCAACTTTTTTATATGTGTATCATCGAACATCTTTTTAACGATTTTATCTGCAGTTTCTTGTAATATTTCCAAATCATTATCCAGAAAATGAGGATAGGAAATACAATATACTAGCCACTTCAAGCACATTAACTTCTGCTCCCATTCATATTCTTGAAAATCGGCACTTCTTGATTCAGAGTAACCTTTATCTTGTTTAGCTTTTTTGTAGGCAAAGCGTGCTATTGTGTTCATTAAGCTCATGCTTTTTTTCCTCCTTTTTTCTCATTGATTTGTATCGAATTGTTCAGACTACACATTCGGTCACTGCAAGAATGTATATGCAATAAGGCTACCTATTGATTTGACGTACTCCCGACATTGGCGTTTAGGCCACAACCCGGGATGCTTCAGTCAGGACTATTGCCTAGAGTATAAGTTGAACGCAAAAAAAATCCTCATACACCCATAGATTACAATGGGGTTTTTGGTGGACTTTAGGTTGCCACTCTTTTTTTGCTTTATGAATACACAACCATTATATTTGACTCGGTATAATTTTCTGACACTTTTTTCCCAAAAAAATAAATTGCCCGACTTCTGGCTTCTGCTAAGGGGTCGTTGGCGGAGCAAGTGCGGCAGCTATATTGTTTTGTTAGCTGCGGTTGATACTTCACCCCTTGCTGTGGATGTGTTGTTAAAAGTTGCCGAGTTGGCGAGACGTTGTGATGGGGAAGTTGTGGTGTTGCACGTTATTCAGTCTGAGGATAGGGAAAGTATCGAACAAATGCGACGACAAACAGAAAAACTTTTGGCAGATATTCGTCATCGGTTTGTGACTGTTGCGGGAGTGGTATCAGAATAAATAGTTTCAGTTGCACGAGAGTATGGAGTAGCAGAAATTGTGATGGGGAAAAGAGGGCATCGTTTATGGGAGAATGTGTTAGTTGGTTCTGTTTCTCAAGCTGTTTTGGAAAAGAGTTTAATTCCTGTGGTGGTAGTTGAAAAAAAGGCGTTGGTGAATCAAGCTATGAAATCTCAAAAGCGTAAAAGATAAAATGCTTTTTAATTAGGAGTTAGGAAATCACCATTTCAGAAAAATCATAGCCAAAATCACCAACGCCGAAAAAAAAATATATAGCGGTTTTCAGTCTGGTGAGGAACATCAACGATCCCCCTAAATCCCCCTTAGAAAGGGGGGACTTCCAGTTCCCCCCAACTCATCGGGGGGTTAGGGGGGATCTCCAGCACTGTACCTCACAAAGGGTGAGAAATGCTATAGTTTTGTATGGAAAGAACCAGCTCTTTTTTCAAGACACACTTAAAAAACTTGTTCTTTCTGTTAAAATTAGATGATAAATTTAACCAAAAATTAGCTATTAATGAAACTATATTTAGATACCAGCGCATTGAATAGAATATTTGATGACTAATCTCAGGCAAGAATATATTTAGAATCAATGTCAATGACTCTTATTTTTTTGCTAATTGAAAATAAAACAGTGGAAATTGTTTCATCAGAAGCTTTAGTAGCAGAAACTAATAATAACCCATACAACGAGCGAAGGGTTTTTGTTGAAAGTGTTTTACAGGAGGCTAAGTCTTTCCAAAATCTGAATGAAAATTTGCTGACAAGAGCTGAGGACATAGAAGTAAATATGAGAATTAAAGGAATAGACTCGTTAAATTTGGCTTGTGA
>NZ_JAAHGT010000447.1:2983-7626 GCF_010672385.1 Okeania sp. SIO2F4 | reverse complement strand
TATCCCGCGCGGGAGCTTCAGTCAATGAAACGGCTATTTCTCTATCCGTATGGGAAAGAGAAAAATTTTCACCATCCCGCGCGGGAGCTTCAGCAAATGAAAAAAATCTCACGCCAAAGGATTTTCGGTTGCATCCCCACAATAAAAAACTAATGAAAAGTAGGACGATGCATAATTAAACTCATAAACTCTTGACGAGTTTTCACATCATCAGCAAAAACACCACGCATAGCGCTAGTAGTTGTCCAAGAACCAGGTTTTTCTACTCCACGCATAACCATACACATATGAGTTGCTTCAACAACAACAGCAACACCCAAAGGTTTAAGTAATCCTTGAAGTGCATCAGCTATTTGTGCTGTTAAACGTTCTTGTACCTGTAAACGTCGGGCGTACATTTCACAAATTCGAGCAATTTTTGATAGTCCAATTACCTTTCCATTGGGAATATATGCTACATGAGCGCGACCAAGAATAGGCAAAATATGATGCTCGCAAGAACTAAAAAGATCGATATCTCTAACTAAAACCATCTCTGAGACATCTTCATTAAAAACAGCTCCATTCAGCAATTCATCTAGAGATTGATGATAACCTGAAGTGAGATATTTTAGCGCTTTTACCACCCGCTTAGGAGTATCTAATAATCCTTCCCGATCCGGATTTTCTCCTAATCCTATTAATAAAGTTCTCACCGCTTGAATCATTTCAGCTTCTGTAACAGGAGGCTGAGATTTTGTTTTCAAGTCATTGGTAGAAACAAAATCTGGAACTGTTGGTAAAGTCATAATTGAAAGGCTTTAAGCTTAATATTTTTGTTGAACAGTTTGGCAGATATTTTCCCACATAAAATTCAGATTAATTATGAGGATTATTATCTGTATTTCCCTAAGAATAGCCACTCTTAATTTATCACATAGTTAGACAATTTGTTAAACTTTGTTGAATCATTAATGGATTCAAGTCTCGTCCAATCAAGACTAACTGATTTGTCGGAGTAGTTAACCATTCCTCTACTTGCAGATCGTAGCGTTTACCACTCAATTGAAATATATGTTTTGATTCACTTTCTTGGAACCAAAGAATCCCTTTAGCTCTAAATATATTCTCTGGCAATTCATCTAGAAAATTATGTTGAAATTTTAGCATTGAAAAAGGTCTTTCACTTCGGAATGAAATAGATGTAAAGCCATCATTTATGAGATGATTTTTAGGTTTTTTTTGTAGTTCATACTGATGATTCTTATCTTCTATCAAATAAGGTTGAAGTTTGGATAGATTTACATCTAAAATTAAGTAGAATGGTATCTTGCTGTACTCACTTCTCAAAATCCTAGCTGCATTATTTATAGTTTTAATATAAGACTCTAAATAATCTACTCGATCTTGGGAGACTAAATCTGTTTTATTAAGTAAAATAATATCCCCATAAGCAATCTGTTTAAGAGCTGCTTCACTATCAAAATGGTCCGGTGTAAAATTTTCACTATCCACTAAAGTTAGTACAGAATCCAAGTAAGTTAAATCTTTCAAATCTGTACCCAAAAAAGTCAACATAATTGGCAAAGGATCTGCTAAACCAGTAGTTTCTATAATTAAATAATCAATTTTTTCATCCCGTTCTAAAATTTGGTAGACTGCATCTACTAATCCATCATTGATAGTACAACAAATACAACCATTACTTAGTTCTAGCATATTGTCATTAATATCTATTAATAACTGGCTATCTATATTAATGTCCCCAAATTCATTAACTAATATTGCAACTTTTAAATTCTGCTTATTCTGCAAAATTTGATTGATTAGGGTTGTTTTACCACTGCCTAAAAATCCAGTAATAATAGTAACTGGCATCCCTCTTTTAGGAATATCTAATTGTAGTGAATTATTCATTGATTGCTAAATTCATTGACGAAGACAGCTACTATTAAATCTTGTTGATTTTGAAGAACACAATCGAGTAAGTTCGTTTTGTAATTAACAAGAGAACCAGTCATAATGCTAGTTAATTTTCCTGATTAAAATGAGTTACTGACTAGCTGGGAAGTTGTTATTTATAGTTGACTTAAGAGATTCTGTTGGCTGAATTCCTTGAATTATGGCCATTTAACTTATGGAATAATTATTATAATAATTATCATAATTAAAATCTTACACCTAGTCAATGCATGGAGAAGGAAAAATTTCACCCTCCGCCTCCGAGAGCTTCAGCAAATGAAATGACTATTTCTCTTTCTTTATGTATGGAATGGAGAAGAGAAAAATTTTCACCATCCGGCGCGGGAGCTTCAGCAAATGAAACGACTATTGCTCTTTCTTTATGTATGGAGAAGAGAAAAATTTTCACCATCCGGCGCGGGAGCTTCAATCAATGAAACGACTATTGCTCTTTCTTTATGTATGGAGAAGAGAAAAATTTTGATCATCCGGCGCGGGAGCTTCAGTCAATGAAACGACTATTTCTCTTTTTTTATGTATGGAGAAGAGAAAAATTTTCACCATCCGGCGCGGGAGCTTCAGTCAATGAAACGACTATTTCTCTTTCTTTATGTGTGGAGAAGAGAAAATTTTCACCATCCGGCGCGGAAGCTTCAGTCAATGAAACGACTATTTCTCTTTCTTTATGTATGGAGAAGAGAAAAATTTTCACCATCCGGCGCGGGAGCTTGAGCAAATGAAAAAAATCTCGCGCCAAAGGATTTTCGGCTGCATCCCTACAATTTTTGTGATATCGTAAAAGTTAACTGGGGTTACTTGCCCATACCCATGACTTTTTCTTCAACTAACATTCCTTGCTAAAAGACTTTTTCAGCAAACCCTACCTACACAGATGTATTTGCTTTTTGCGTAAGTTTCTAATGCCTTTTGAAAACCCTGAAAACTTCATTCGGATGAAACTATAATTACTGCTTTTTCTCAGATTCTTTTTCTTTTTGGGGAATCGGAATTATCTCTTGAATTTTCTCTATCCATTCAGGAAATCCAGATGGATATAATTTAGGATGTGTAATCGTCACGGCAATACCAATAATCACAGAAACCAACCCCAAAATAATTTGCCCATTCTGCATCCAACTCAAGCAATATAAAAATTGTTTCCACAAGAAATTTAGACTATTCAATTTCTCTTCTTTCTCCTGAAGTAAAGGAGAATTTTTTACTTCTGGAAAATCTCTTATAGATTGGAAAAATTCTTCATCCCTACCTCCGTCTATCACATCATCAATTAAACTCCTTATATCAACTTTATCATAAGGATAATTATCGCAGTTATCTTTAAGTCTGCCATTGCTAATCCATTCTTTTAATTTGTCATATTTGTATAAATGTGGATTCTGACTATTTTTACAATTCGCACAATTACAAGGAATTAATTTATTATATTTGAGTCGATTATTCTAGGAACTATGAATTTTATCCAATTCGTGAGTCACTATAGTCATTAAATCTCGTTTTTGCTGCCCATAAATCCTAATTTTTATTTCTCTCTTACCGTAATATTCAATGACTTCTGCTCTTGCTTGATTTTTCTTGAGAATAACTCCGCTTTTCCAAACATAATTTTTGTGATTCAATATCCTTGTGTATCGCCACAATAAACTAAGTAATAATTCCCTTCGGCATAAATTTGTAAGTGTACCGTAGAATCAGATTATCATTTTCATCCCAGTCATATTCTGGTTTAATTGGTGTTAGTAATTGAGTCGCAACATAGGTATTATAAGTATGAGGAATTTGATAACAGAGTTGAAATTTAATCATTAATTATAGTAGCTCGTCGTGCATATTGGCATATATTGATTCATGCCAAATATCGACTAAATCATCTTTAGTAAATTTGCCAAAATCCTCATAAAATTTGGGATTATCTAAAGCTTTATAAACTGCTGCCGTTCCCCATTCTGGTTTAACAATAACTGTTTTATTTAACAACGGATATTGCCGAAAATACAGACTTTCAGTTAAACGCTCTTCATAAGCAGACATATTATTTTTACCATTTTTAACAAGGTAAGCGATCGCCTCAACAGAATCTAATTTATTTCTTTCCAAAGTCTCTATCTATAAAATTTACCCCCGTCTGACAATATTACCTCCATTAGAATAACAACCATTACAATAAATATCAAAAAGTTCTGCAAAGCTAATTTTTTCTAGAGATATCCTGATTAAAAAGACCATCCCAAAAAGTTTTCACCTTACTCATTATCCCTTCAGAATGCCAATTATTTTTTGCCTCCTCCAATACATAACCAGATACAGTTTCTATCTCCGTTTCAGTTAAACGCTCTTCATAAGCAGACATATTATTTTTACCATTCTGAACTAGGTAAGCGATCGCCTCAACAGAATCTAATTTATTTCTTTCCAAAGTCTCTATTTTTAAATTTTTCCCCCGTCTGACAATATTACCTCCATTAGAATAACAACCATTACAATAAATATCAAAAAGTTCTGCAAAGCTAATTTTTTCTAGAGATATCCTGATTAAAAAGACCATCCCAAAAAGTTTTCACCTTACTCATTATCCCTTCAGAATGCCAATTATTTTTTGCCTCCTCCAATACATAACCAGATACAGTTTCTATCTCCGTTTCAGTTAAACGCTCTTCATAAGCAGACATATTATTTTTACCATT
>NZ_JAAHGT010000447.1:0-2883 GCF_010672385.1 Okeania sp. SIO2F4 | reverse complement strand
TCACCTTACTCATTATCCCTTCAGAATGCCAATTATTTTTTGCCTCCTCCAATACATAACCAGATACAGTTTCTATCTCCGTTTCAGTTAAACGCTCTTCATAAGCAGACATATTATTTTTACCATTTTTAACAAGGTAAGCGATCGCCTCAACAGAATCTAATTTATTTCTTTCCAAAGTCTCTATTTTTAAATTTTTCCCCCGTCTGACAATATTCCCTCCATTAGCATGACAACCTACACAATGAATCTGAAAAAGTTCCGCACCTTTTGTTGTTTCGACTCCTAATGCAGTCGGCATTTTCATAACATTGAACAATATAAATATTAATAAGCAAGCTGTAATTATTTTTTTCATTTTTCCTTTGTAAATTCAATTATACTTTACATCTAACCTATTCGTATTGGTGTAATTATATCGAGAATCAGAAGGGAATACAAAGGATAGATTTCATATCCGCAAAAATACTTTTTTTCTATTCCCTGCGCCCTAAAAACGATAAGTTTTTGGCTTTCTTCAAATTTGAGATTTACCCAACACAAATTAGAGGTATTATTACTAACTTCTGAATTCAGAATTCAGAATTCAGACTTCTAAATTAGTCAATCTTTGCTTCAACACACCTGCTAAACCTGTTATTGGCACTTTCATTTGTTCGCCATTTCTTAAATCTTTTAAACTACACATATTAGCTGCTGCTTCCTCCGAACCAATAATTATACAAAAAGGAATTTTTTGCTTATCTGCTTGTTGTAATTGTTTTCCAACTCCACGACTATCAAAACTTGTTATTACATTCATTCCACTCTGACGTAACTTTTGAGAAACATCCAAATAAGTTGCCATTAAATCTGACTGCATATTTACAACCATAACTGTTGCTGGAGTCGGAGCAAAAGATTCTAAAATACCAGCCTTTAATAAACGACTCATTAATCTAGTTAAACCAATAGAAATACCAACTCCTGGCATTTTTTCCCCAATAAACATTCCCACTAATTCTTCATATCTACCCCCAGAACAAATACTTCCTAGAGCTTCATGTCCGATTAAAGTAGTTTCATAAACTGTGCCCGTATAATAATCTAATCCCCTAGCTATTGATAGATCGATACAGAAACGTTGGTCTGAAACTCCCAAATTTCGGACTCCAGAAATAACTGTTTCTAATTCAGAAATTCCCTGACTCAAAACCTCAGAATCATCCAAAGTTTCTGTCATACTTTTCAGCTTATCCAAAACATCATCAACCGTACCTTTGATTTTAGTAAAATCCCAAACTTTTTCCACTTGAGATTCAGACAAACTAATTTCAGATAAAGCTTTTTTAACCTTAGCTTCTCCCACTTTATCCGCAGTATCAACAATCCGAATACAAGACACAATATTCTCTGCTGCAACTCCCACAGATGCAAAAAAACCAGTCAAAACTTTGCGGTTATTAATTCTGATGAGAAAATCTCCAATATTAATCGCTTCAAAAATTTCCGCAATAATCGCCGGAATTTGTGCATCATATAATAGACTTAATTTTCCTCTACCAACAACATCAATATCGCATTGTCTAAACTGACGAAAACGACCATCTTTTGCCCGTTCGCCTCGAAAAACTACATCCATTTGATAACGAGCAAAAGGAAAATTCAAATCATTCAAATGCCGAGCAATATAAGCAGCAAAAGGAACAGTTTGGTCAAACTTTAACGCCCTTTCTTCTGAGCCAGTATCTCCAGCTTTTTCTTTTTCTGCTTGACGATTTGGAGGTAGAATTGGAGATAAACCATAAACAATATTATCCCCTTGATTTCCTTTTGCTTGTAAAACTTCTAAACGTTCAACTGCTGGAGTTTCAATTGGTGTAAATCCGTAGCGTTCAAACACTTGACGAATTGTATCCATTAAATAATTTTCCAATCGTTTTTCACCAGGGAGAAACTCTGGAAATCCACTAGGACAACTATAATTAATTTTATCTACTTTTGCCATTTTTATTATTTACCTCAGATATTTTTTTCCGATCAATTTCTTTATGCCTAAATTACTTATTTAGCTCTTAACAGATTGATTACAAAAAAAACAAAAATATGGGAGAAAAAATGTTTTTTTATGATACATATAAATTACGAACATTACAATGAAAAATCAATATTTAATCTTACATAATTTTCAAGTTTATTCTCCCTATTCACTTTTTGCTTATTTTTGATATTTTATCTGCTTTTACCATTATTTACCTCAGATATTTTTCTCTGATGAATTTATTTATGTCTAAATTAAATATATGATTTGATAATTTTGGATTGTTTGAACTACTTATTAATATTAACTATTCCCAATTAAATTTTCCCTTTTCCCTATTACCTATAAACTTACTTTCATACCTTAATTCAGCAATGCCTAAATTACTTATTGAGACTTAAAAAAAACAGAACTAGAAAACAGGCTCAAATATAGATTGGGATAAACTTTTCGTCAAAAAGGTATAAATCCTAAATTATATCATGTCCGCTTGAATAGTTATATTTTGGTAAAAGGAAGGCAGAAGGCAGCTATCCTGAAGGCAGAAGGTTTTTTGCCCATTTTGACCTTATTGTATACACGCTCCGATGCTACCAGACATAATATTATCAATGGTTATACGCATTTTTAGAGTGTCAATGTAATTCCCTTATCTAGACTGATTTTAAGATACTTTTTGTACTATAAAATATCTAAATACCACTATAGCAATCCGCCCATAGGTTGCGGGTAATCAAAAAGTAAATAAAAAAACTGAAACTCTTACCTTTTTCCTGTTCCCAGTTAAGTGTTCCTAAAAAGCAGTAATATTTTTGACAGGAATAAAATAGGATTTCTATATTTAGCTCTTAACAAGTTTATTA
>NZ_JAAHGT010000446.1 GCF_010672385.1 Okeania sp. SIO2F4 | reverse complement strand
CTGCTCCTACAGCTTGGTGAGACACAGTTAACAGCTCAATTTGCAGACGTAACCGGAAGGTCATCACCCCTAAACCAATCTGAGCTAATACTAATAAACCAGACCAGTTTGCTAACTTTCGCAGCAGCGGATGTAAAGCAGAGGTGCGCCAGGCCATTACTACTAATGTTAATGTTGCTAAAGTCGGAGGAAGAACGCCAGCAAGATGACTGTTCATTACTGTGCAAAGTTCTGCAATGCCAAAACACTGATGCAACGCCCATTGAGAAGCAACTAATCCACCGAGTAAACTTTGTAAATAGACGAAAATAGCAGCAATTAATCCTACCCAAGGTAACTTTCCCACATTACCAGTACCTTTGTATGGCATCAGTGATATGCCAATGACTAATAAAGTCATAAAATAAAGTAAAGCTGTACCCAGATGAGCTGTGACAATATCAAAACGTAATAGTTGTGTGACTGTTAACCCACCAAGTACACCCTGGAAAACTATGAGAGCAAAGGCAAAAGTCGATGCCCAGGGTAGCCAACTAGGGAGTTCTTTTCTATCCCACCATGACATACCCATGAGAGCGATCGCCCCAAAACCGATTAAACTTGCATCTAATCTGTGAAACCATTCTAAAAATACCTGTAGGTTCATTTGTGCCATTGGTACTAACTTACCATAACACAACGGCCAGTCAGGACAAGCTAAACCTGCATTCATCACTCTAGTAGCACTACCAATAGCCATTAATAATAAGGTAGCTATACATAGTTTCCATACTAACGCACTAATTCGTTCCCGTGCTTGAGACTGAGAGTAAATAATTGTATTGTTATTTAAAACAGAGTTGGCCATAAGATTTTTAATTAGCTTTAATCTGTATCTTCCTAAATTCACAAAATCCTGAGTATTGACTCAGAAATAAGCATCACACCTAAAAAAATATAAATGTGTCTGATTTTTGTTACTATAAGGGATACTTTTGGCAGATTTGTTGAGCTTTAGAAAGTTTTCTGATTTTAATTTTTATTCACATTTTATTGCTGTATATGTTACCAATTTCCAAAAAAGTTAATAATAAACTTTTTCTCATATTTCCAACTAGTAAACTATGAAACTTAAGGGTATATTTTTAATTTTAACTTAGAAAGAAGTAGAGTGTAGGGTGATTTATCAGTGCAATAGTTAAAAAAAAATAAACTTTACTTAGAGAAATTAAACTTTACTTAGAGAAATTATATAGATAAGATGGGGGAAACCTAAAATATTCCTAAAAAGTAACAATTATATCTAGTTATAGGTCAATTGTTAGTCTAAGCTAGATAGTTGAGTATGACAATAAGTCACAGACTCCTCTACTTAAGCTAGGCTTAAATACTGTAGCGAAAAACAGCGAAGTTTTTAACCTAAATTAAACCAAATGAAATAGGTAGAGTAGCCATAGAATTTAATTCTCTCGAGAGAATTAAATTGCAGACTCCTGGGCACTTGATTTGATGTAAAGTAGTGCAGGAGTCTGCAAAACTCAAACCTCAATTTGGGTAAGTTTGGTTAAGTTCAGCAGAACAACAAAATAACCTAAGTAAAATGGAAGAAAAAGAAAAAGTACCAGTCTCAGTAATAACTCTAGTAGTTGGTATAGTAGTCACCATAATTAGCGTATGGGCAGGTCAAAATCATGGTCTTCTGCCAGAGCAAGCTTCGGTACAAGCACCTCTGGTTGATGGATTTTTTGACATCATGTTTACTATAGCAGCAGGTTTATTTCTAGTGGTAGAAGGCACAATCGTCTTTTGTGCGATTAAATTTCGTAAGCGCAAAGGAGACGATGGG
The DNA here is from genome assembly GCF_010672385.1 of Okeania sp. SIO2F4. Lineage (GTDB taxonomy): Bacteria > Cyanobacteriota > Cyanobacteriia > Cyanobacteriales > Microcoleaceae > Trichodesmium. The sequence continues at coordinate 5,816 of NZ_JAAHGT010000446.1, read as the reverse complement.
GATGGTGAAAGCTTTAGAGAAAATTTACCATTAGAAATATTTTGGACTGCGATTCCATCAATAATTGTAATTGGTCTTGGCATCTATAGCGTAGATGTATACAGACAGATGGGTGGATTCGATCCAAGTGGTACAATGATGATGAGCCATCACCATTCCTCATCTCACCAGCAAGTGGCGAAAATGCCGGGATCTGCAATAGCTGCTCCCCTAATTGCAGATGCTGAAGGAATGGAAGCAACAGAAGTAGTTGAAAAAGTGAGTAGCAAATATGGTTTGGGAGCAACTCCTGCGGAGGCTGGAAAAACAGCAGATGTGGTAGTTGACATCACTGGTATTCAATATGGTTGGTTGATGAACTACCCCGATAGTGGTGTTTTGGCAGGAGAATTACATATTCCTGTAAACAAGGATATTCAAATCAACCTCTCTGCTAATGATGTAATTCACGCTTTCTGGATACCTGCTTTCCGTCTAAAGCAAGACGCAATTCCTGGTAAAGATACCCAACTGCGTTTTGTAGCTAGTCAAACAGGAGAATATCCAGTTTATTGTGCCGAACTTTGTGGTGCTTACCATGGAGCAATGAGAACAAAAGTGATTGTTGAAACCCAAGAAGAATACGACGCTTGGATAGTAGAAAATACTTTTGCTCAAAAACAAGAATTGAATCAAGCAGTAGCAGTAAACACTGCCGATTTATCAGAGTCGGAGTATCTCATTCCCTACTCTGATGAAATGGGTATAAATTCCGAAACATTAAGTCAAATTCATTCAGCTAACTGACAATTGATAAACAGGTGAAGTTCCCACCCATTTCAAGTCTGTAGAGAAAATAAATTATAGACAGATGTCAGTTTTATTTCATGTAAAACAAAAAACTACACTCCAGAGTTACTAATTTAAACCCCGCCCCATCGGGCGAGGTCTAACTGGGTAATTTTAAGTACAACGGAGTTTGGGATCGAAATAAATCAAGTCCTTTATTCCTCAAATAAATAATTCGTAATTGTCAAAATAATTACAGATGACGCAAACACAAATTCCTTTAGATACTCAATCACAACCGGAAAAACCACATCCAGAAGCTTGGAAGTGGTATCACTACTTCGGCTATAACATAGACCATAAGGTAATTGGTATTCAATATCTTGTTACCGCCTTCTTCTTCTATCTGATAGGTGGTCTAATGGCAATGGGTTTAAGAGCAGAACTCTATACACCAGACCCAGACGTTCTCGATCCAAATGTCTACAACTCTTTCCTGACAAATCATGGCACGATCATGATTTTCCTATGGATAGTACCTGCTGCTATCGGTGGTTTCGGTAACTATCTCGTTCCCCTAATGGTGGGAGCAAGAGACATGGCATTTCCGAACCTCAATGCCATCGCCTTCTGGCTCAATCCACCTGCTGGAGCCCTATTAATTGCAAGTATAGCTTTAGGAGGGGCACAAAGTGGTTGGACAGCATATCCACCACTTAGCATTATCACCAATAACGCGGGACAATCTCTATGGATTCTCAGTATTGTGTTAGTGGGAACCTCCTCAATTCTGGGTTCGTTGAACTTTATCGCCACTATCCTCAAAATGAAAGTTCCTAGCATGAAATGGGATCAGCTTCCCCTATTCTGCTGGGCAATTCTTGCTACTTCCGTTTTAGCTCTATGCTCCACTCCTGTTTTAGCAGCAGGGTTGGTAATGTTATTGTTTGATATCAACTTTGGCACCGGCTTCTTTAGACCAGAGATGGGCGGTGATGTGGTCATCTACCAGCACTTATTTTGGTTCTATTCTCACCCAGCAGTTTATCTGATGATTCTGCCAATTTTCGGCATTCTCTCAGAAGTTATTCCTATTCATGCTCGTAAGCCAATATTTGGTTATAAAGCGATCGCCTATTCTAGTCTTGCTATTTGTGTAGTAGGTTTGTTCGTATGGGTTCACCATATGTTCACCAGTGGAACTCCTCCTTGGATGCGGATGTTCTTCACCATCTCTACTTTAATCGTTGCAGTTCCTACCGGAGTCAAAATCTTTAGTTGGGTAGCTACCCTCTGGGGCGGAAAAATTCGCTATACAAGTGGAATGCTTTTTGCCATTGGTTTATTAGCAATGTTCGTTATGGGTGGACTCAGTGGCGTAACAATGGGAACAGCTCCCTTTGATGTTCACGTCCATGATAGTTACTATGTGGTAGCTCACTTCCATTACGTTTTATTTGGTGGGTCAGTCTTTGGTCTCTATGCAGGTACCTATCACTGGTTCCCTAAAATGACAGGTCGGATGTACAACGAAACCTGGGGTAGGGTTCATTTTGTCCTCACCTTCATTGGTACTAACCTCACCTTCCTACCCATGCACGAATTGGGTTTACAAGGAATGCCTCGTCGAATTGCCATGTATGACCCTCAGTTTGAATCTATCAACCATATCTGTACTTATGGTTCAATTCTTCTTGGTTTCTCTGTAATTCCATTCTTGATCAACATGATTTGGAGTTGGATGTACGGGCCAAAAGCTGGCGATAATCCTTGGGGTGGTTTATCTTTGGAATGGACTACTAGCTCACCTCCCATAATCGAAAACTGGGAAGTATTGCCAGTGGTTACTTATGGCCCTTATGATTTTGGCTCGAAGAAAACTCTTGCTATTCGAGAGCGGTTCAAGCTAATTTCCACTCCTAGTTCGAGAAAGGAAACAGGTGTGCCTGTGTCTGAAGCTGATTCTTCATCCTTATATAGTAGCTCTGGTGATTCTCAGAATCCTCCAGGGGAAAATTAGGTATAAGTTATAACTGGTATTGTATTGGGTTGAGGCAACTATAGCTGAAGTCAGAAGTCAGAAGTTAGAAGTTAGAAGTTAAACTCTTGCTGTGACTAAATTTGAGAGGCGCAAGAATGTCTTAAACGTCCTGGCAACTGCTATAGACTTAACCTAATACAAAGCTGATAACTACTCAACTATCCAACCTCAGAAATTATTTCGTTGATTTAGGTAAAGAAGATTATGCAAGGTTCAACCATTGATACAACTAATAATTTAGTTGATACTTCAGTTCATGCGGCACCAGTAGAAGCCGCCCATCACGAAGAACATCAGGATTTAAGAGTTTTCGGGTTAGTAACGTTTCTCGCTTCTGAATCTTTAATGTTTGGAGGGTTATTTGCTGCTTATTTGATTTATCGAGCAAATGCAGGAGTTTGGCCTCCTGAAGAAACAGAGGTAGAGTTATTATTACCGACAATTAACACTATTATTCTGGTTTCTAGTAGTTTTGTTATTCACAAGGGCGATACTGCGATTAAAAAGAATGATATCTCAGGAATGCGTTTATGGTATTTAGTTACAGCAATCATGGGTATCATTTTCTTGGGTGGTCAGGTTTATGAGTACATGACTTTGGGTTATGGTCTGGCTACTAATGTATTTTCCAACTGTTTTTATGTGATGACTGGTTTCCACGGTCTGCACGTTTTTGTTGGTGTATTGCTAATTCTTGGTGTGTTATGGCGTTCCCGTCGTGCTGGTCATTACAACGAAGAAAAGCACGTTGGTATTGAGATGGCAGAAATATATTGGCACTTTGTTGATATTATCTGGATTGTTTTGTTCACTTTAATTTATATTTTGACTCAATTTTAATCCAGATATTTCTGTCCATAAATTATATCAACTTTTTTTGCTAAGACCTTTTTAGGGATGTTCCATTGAACATCCCTATATTTATTTTTTTTATGCCTATATTTAGGGTTTGCTGAAAAAGTATTTTGGTCAGGGTAGCAGTCATGTCGAAGCATAGCACAAGGACAACTAGAAAACTTCAAAGCTATTACCTGTAAAGTTTTGACTAAAACTGAATCCTGAGTGCTGAATGCTATAAAACTGTTTCATCTCATGTGCTTCCTCCAGGGGAGCTACTAATTGCGGATAATTACTTATAATAAAGTTTTTGTTTGTAGTTGGGCTTTAGCCCTAATACTAATACCAATTTCATAAACTTAAACAACACTTGTAAAAGTATCTATCAAGCTTAAAATCCAAGATGTTAACTTATCTGTAGTCTGACTTTAGGAAATTGGTATAAGTTAAGTATTGTATTTGCTCAAGCCCAACTACGAGCCTAATTATAACTGTTCTACCGAACATGATATCAATCATACTTACCGATAAAAAGAAGCTTTTTTATAACCATATAAAATCCGATCAAAACTAAAAAAAAGTGTTATACCATCCATGAAAAAAGAATGTTACGAATAATAAGCAGTATGAAAAGACTTGATCGTTCATGTCTATTTGACGAAAAAGAGAAATTACGACATAAAAAATGATATCAAATCTATTTATTCTGACTCTTGTCTCCTGTACTTCGCCCTACCTGACTTCTAAGAAATAGCCTAACTATTTGTAGCAAATATTTATCAATTTGGTATTAGGATTTTAATAAAATTAACATCCAAATCAATCAATAGTTTTGACTTGAGCTACTTTGCTACCGCACAACGCGCGTTAACGCTACGCGACATGTTTGCGGAGTATTCCATCAGGAAAAAACGCAGTTCCGACTCAGAAGGCTAGCTGATAGCTGAATGCTTAAAGCTATAAATAGCCAGAGGAAAAAAGAAGTTTTTCAGAAAGACTAACCATATTGCCTATTGGCTATTGGTATACAATCATAAGTTATGCAGAAATTATCCTAATTTATATCTAAAATCTAAAATATTAACTATGGATATTAAACGAGTAATTATTGCTCATAAGGCCAGAGATGATGTGAGTCGCCATTATGCAGAACAATCTGCGAGACAGTTGGAAGATAGAGGATGTCAAGTGTTGATGGGTCCAAGTGGGCCACAAGATAATCCTTATCCAGTTTTTCTTGCCTCCAGCACTCATAAGATTGACTTGGCAGTCATTTTGGGAGGAGATGGTACTGCATTAGCTGCGGCTAGACATTTAGCAGCCGAAGGTATTCCTATGTTGGCAGTCAATGTGGGAGGACATTTAGGCTTTTTGACCGAGAATTTTGAAGATTTTAAGGATACAGAGAAAGTATGGGATAGGTTGTTTGAAGACCGCTATGCAGTACAACTGCGAATGATGTTACAGTCAGCAGTGTTTAATGGCGATCGCTCAAACCTCAAACCAGCAAGCGATCGCTTTTTAGCGTTGAATGAATTTTGTATTAAACCTGCTTCTGCTGACAGGATGCCTACTTCTATTTTGGAAGTAGAAGTTGATGGTGAGGTAGTAGACCAATACCAAGGGGATGGATTAATTGTTGCGAGTCCCACAGGTTCAACTTGCTATACTGCTTCTGCTAATGGACCTATTATGCACGCTGGTATGGCTTCTATTTCTGTAACTCCAATTTGTCCTTTAAGTCTTTCTAGTCGTCCTATTGTACTTCCTCCTGGTTGTGTAGTCAGCGTTTGGCCGTTGCAGGATAATGATTTAACTACTAAGCTCTGGGCGGATGGAGTCCTATCTACTGCTATTTGGCCGGGACAGAGGGTGGATATGCGTATGGCACATTGTCAAGCTAAGTTTATTATTTTGCGGGAAAATTATTCATTTTTCCAGACTCTCAGAGAAAAACTACAATGGGCTGGTGCCAGAATTAAGTATCAAAATTACCATCGGAGTAGTTAGGTTTTAGGGAGTAGGGGATTCATTAATTGATAATTGATAATGGATAATTGATAATTACAAGAAGGTTAAAACCGTTACGGAATTGAATATTGGGAAATTCAAGAGCACTTTTCTCTTTTGGGAGATTGGAGGCAAGCGAGGTTTCCTCGCTTGCCTCCAA